>NZ_JACCQC010000030.1:0-83245 GCF_015712225.1 Burkholderia sp. 9775_39
CCGTTCCCCCCTGACAACCGCCCCCTGGCCCGAAAGTTGCAGCACAGGACCCCGCAAACACTCCTTTATGGACATGCGAGGGCCACCATGGATTGCAAATACCTGTACATCGACAACATAAAAATCAACTTCGTGCGCCGCACGATCGAAATCGACAACAAGGTCGTTGACGTCACGCCGCGCGAATTCGACGTCGTCGAATTCCTGCTCGACAACATGAACAAGATCGTGCCGCGGCAGGCAATCCAGGAAGCCGTATGGGGCCGCGAGCTCGGCGTGTCGTCACGCACGCTCGATACCCATATCTCGCGGATCCGTTCGAAGCTGCAGCTCGAACATGACAAGAACCTGCGAATCATCCCGATCTACGCGGTCGGCTATCGGCTGGTGCTGTTCGGTGCCGCGATGACGCACGTCGAACGCCACGACGCGGCGCCGATGCTGCGCACGGCGCCGCAACCCGCGATGGCCGCCGACTACGCGTAACGCTTCACCCGCGCGCCGCCCGCTCGCGGCGCGCCGGTCACGCTTGCCCCACCGCGCTGCGCGAATTCGCAGCCCCTCGCGGCCTGCCAGCCGGATGCGGCCTGCACGCCGCCCGGCCCGCCAGCCAGTCGCGCCCCAACCGCCGCCTCCCGGCGGCGGTTGCTTTCGAGGCCAGCCGTCGCGTCGCCCACTTCGGCGCACTCGGGCGCGCTCCACCGCACTTCGTCGCGCTTCGTAGCGCCCCGCTCCCGCCGCCTCCGCACGATGTGCGCGACTACGGATTCCGGCGCGGCACACGGCCATCGCCGTCCCTACAATCGACGCAGCAGCCGCGCGCCCCCGGCGCCGCCGGCATCAGAACTACCCGTCGAACCAACGCCGAATCCGCCCCGATCCCGCCGTGCCTGCGCTGTTCCTGACGAATGCCGACGCCGGCGACGCCGCGAACCGGGCCATGCCCGCCGCTTCCCCGCCGTCCGCCGCCGTGCCGGCCGCGGTCGCGCTCGACGCGTCGCCCTACCTGCCGCGCCTGTCCGCCGCCGCCGCGCGCGGGCTGTCGCATGCGTACGGCGCGACCGGCGCCGTCCCGGTCACGCTCGGCGAGCACGCGTACGAGGTGCGCTGGCGCGTCGACGCCGAGCCGGCCGTCGATGCGCACGCGTACCGCTTCGTCGTCGGCCCGGCCGCCGGCACGCTGTGGATCGACCCGGTCGCGGAAACCGAATGGCTCGGCGACGCGGCCGACCCCGCGGTCCCGGCCGTGATCCGAGCGGCGCTGCTCGCCGACCTGTGCGCGCCGCTCGCTGCGGTGCTGCAGGCAGCAACCCGGCAGCGCGTGGCGTTGCTGCCGCCGCCCGACGGCGCACCGGCCTGGGATGCATCGCCGGCCGCGCTGCGGTTCGAGCTGCGACGCGCCGACGCCGCGTGGCGCTGCCACGGCGCGCTGCTGTTCGACGCGCCGGACGCGCTGGCCGTGTTCTTCGCGACCGCGCCGGCCGCGCTCGCCGACGCGCGCGCGACCTACGCGAGCCTGCCCGTGCCGCTCGTGTTCGAAATCGGCCGCACCGAGCTGACGACGGCCGAGCTGGCCGACGTCGTCGGCGGCGACATCATCGCGATCGAGCGCTGGCAGGCGCACGAGCAGAACCTGCTGTGCGTCGCGCGGCTGCCGGCCGCGCCGGCGTGGGAGATCACCGGACGGCCGTCGGGCAACCGGCTCACCGTCGAACGAATCAGGGAGATGCCTTTGGAACCGACCCGCACCGACTCCGCCCCGCCGACGACGCACGACGCGCCGCCCGGCGACGCGCCACGCTCGCTCGACGGCCTCGCGGTCGACCTGCGCTTCGAGCTGCCGCCCACGTCGATGCCGTTGGGCGAACTGAGCACGCTGCAGCCGGGCGCCGTGATCGAGCTGCAGCAAGGGATCAACCAGAGCGTGATCCATCTCGTCGCGAACGGGATGCTGATCGGCACCGGCCACCTGATCGCGGTCGGCCAGAAGCTCGGCGTGCGCGTCGTCACGCTGACGCAACCCGCGCCGCGCGAGCGCTGAACGATGGGCAACCTGCCGAATCCGGTCGCGCTGATCGCGGTGATCGCCGCGCTCGGCATCGCGCCGTTCGCGGCGCTGATGGTGACGAGCTACACGAAGCTGGTGGTCGTGCTCGGCCTGCTGCGCTCCGCGCTCGGGATCCAGCAGGTGCCGCCGAACCTCGTGCTGAACGGCATCGCACTGATCCTGTCGCTGTTCATCATGGCGCCCGTCGGAATGTCGATCCGCGATGCGCTGCAGGCGCGCCACTTCGATGCGTCGGGGCAGTTGTCGACCTCGGACATCGGCGCGCTCGCCGATGCCGCGCTGCCGCCGATCAAGGATTTCCTCGTGTCGCATACGCGGCAGCGCGACCGCGAATTCTTCGTGCGCACCGCGACGTCGGTCTGGCCGAAGAACCGCGCGGACGGCATCAAGGACGACGACCTGCTCGTGCTGGTGCCAAGCTTCACGCTCGCCGAGCTGACGAAGGCGTTCCAGATCGGCTTCGTGATCTACATCGTGTTCATCGTCGTCGACCTGCTGGTCGCGAACATCCTGCTGGCGCTCGGGATGCAGATGATCTCGCCGACCACGATCTCGGTGCCGTTCAAGCTGCTGTTGTTCGTCGCGCTCGACGGCTGGTCGCTGCTCGTGCACGGGCTCGTGCTGTCGTACCGCGTGGCGGGGGCGGGATGAACGCGCGCCGCCTGCGCACCGCCGCCGCGTGCCTGTGCGCGCTGGCCCTGCTCGCGCTCGCGTGCCTGCCACCGCGCGTCGCGCAGGCAGCCGGCGGCGCCGGTTTCGCGCAACTGGCGCGCGCCTGCGCGCCGAACGTCGATCCCGCGACGCTCGCCGCGCTCGTGCGTACCGAGTCGGGCTTCAATCCGTACGCGATCGGCGTGGTCGGCGGGCACCTGACGCGCCAGCCCGCGTCGCTCGACGAGGCGCGCGCGACCGCGCGCGAACTGTCGTCGCGCGGCTTCAGCTACAGCGTCGGCCTCGCGCAGGTCAACGAACGCAATTTCGCGAAATACGGGCTCGACGAAGCGACGATGTTCGAGCCGTGCCGCAACCTGCAGGCCGGCGGCGCGATCCTGACCGAGTGCTTCGCGCGCTCGTCGGGCACCGGCCGCGCGACGCAGGCCGCGTTGCGCGCGGCGCTGTCGTGCTACTACAGCGGCAACTTCACGACCGGCTTCTCGAGCGGCTACGTGAGCCGCGTCGTCGCGAGCGCACAGCGCAATGCGCGCGAAGGCGGCGTCGAACCGATCCCCGTCGTGACCGACACGCCGCCGCCGGAACGCCAGCGGCGCATGGCCGCGGCCGCCACGACGCCGCCCGAACGCGCGCGCCGCCTGCCGTCGCCCGCCGCGTCCGCCGATGCGCCGTCGTGCCATGCGCGCCCGGTGGTGATGATGTGCCGCGGGCTGCCGGCGAACCAGGCGAAGCGGCTGTGCGTGCGGTGTCTCGATCAGTAAGCAGGCCCGTACCCTCGTTCCCGCCGCCTCGCGTCGCCGCCGTTCGTAGCGACGACCCGGCGGCGCGCGCGCATCGGCGGCGCGCTACGAAACGCGCTGCGTCACCGCGGTGCATGCCTTTCTACACTCCAAGCTTGACCGTAATGGCATCGTAATGCGCGCCCCGTCGAGCGCGGCGCGACCGGGAGGAGTTTGATGCTGGATATCGACGGCGTCGGCATGGGCGCCAACTGGATGGCGTTCCTCGAGCGCACGCTCGAAGCCGAACGCGCGAAAGCGGCAAGCCAGGCCGCGCAGCAATCGGGCGACCCGTCGAAACAGCAGACCGCCACGCCCCCGCCGCCGCCGATCACGGTGCAGGTCACGCCCGATACGGACCCGTCGAAGCCGACCAATGCCGAAATCGCGTCCGCGACCTCGCTGATCAGGAGCCTGGCCGAACAGTACCGGCCCAAGCCGCCCGACATCACGGTCGACGATCCGCTGACCCAAGCCGCGCAGACCGCGATCCAGGGCGCGCAGACGCAATACGACAACGCGCTGCAGGACGAGCAGGACAAGCAGACCGCGCTGACCCACGCGAAGAACGATCCGTCCACGACGAAGGACGCGCTCGCCAGCGCGCAAACCGCCTACGACAACGCGCACCAGGCCACCGCGAAAGCGGAAAAGGAGCTGGACGTCACGACCGACGCCGGCTACATGATCGCGTACGCGCAGCAGGCCGATCACGACAACGAAGCGCTCGATCCGAAACGGGCGGGCTCCGCGCAAGCCGACGCGAACGCGGCGCTCGACCGGCTGAAGGCGGCGGTCCCGGGCATCGACGATCCGGCCAAGGTGTCGCCGCGGGACGACTGGACGCCGCAGCAGAAGCAGGCCTACGACGCGTGGCAGAAGGCGGACGCGAAGCTGTCCGAAGCGAAGGCGCTTCACAACGCCGACATCGCGAATTCGAACCTCGCGTTCGCCCAGTTGCAGTCGTATGGGTCGAACGGCGATTACGCGGATGCGATGGATGCCGGCATCGCGCGTATCAACAAGCAGCTCGCGCCGCTCGATCGCGTGATCGACGTGCCGCCGGCGCTGAAGCCCGACGAGGCCCGGACGCAACTGACGCAGAGCGCCGACGACGCGAACTATGCGAACGCATGCCTGAATGCGGCGACCGACGCGGCGAAGGTCGCCGACATCCAGGGCACGTACAACGCGGTGTCCGGCAAGTACGGGCCGACCGTGATGAGCACGACGGTCGCCGCGCAGCAGGACCTGCTGAACCATGCGCAGGCCAGCGCGCGCGTGAGCGGCGGGTATCTGCAGATGCTGTATGCGAATCGCCAGGTCGACGAACAGCAGAAGAACTACGACGCCACGCAAAAGAGCGCGACGCAATGGCGCCGCGACCATCCCGGCGTCAAGCTGATGGACCCGCGCGCCGATCTCGGCGTCGAAGACGCGGCCACGCAGCTGTGGAAGGTGAAGGATGCCGCGAGCGTCGCGCACGACGGCTATGTCGCCGCGTACGGCAACGCGCTCGCGATCCACTACGACGATATCGCCGCCGGCGTGCAGAATCGGTACGACCACCGGACGATGTGCATCGCGAACGATCCGACGCCGCTCGAGATCAAGGGCCTGAAAACGATCGCGTCCGCGCTGCATCAGGCAGACGAGCGGATGACCGCGTCCGTCAACGAGCGCGCGACGAAGCAGGCGCTCGCCGATGCACAGGCGAAGCAGCAGGACCTGAAGATCAAGGTCGACGGGCTGCAGGCCCAGTACGACCAGTGGAACCGCGATCACGGCATCGGGCCGACGCCGAGCGTGTTTTCCGTCGCGACACCGCAGGGGACGCCGAAGAACATCCCGTTGACGGCGCCGGTGCCGTTCGTCGTCAATCAATACGCGAAGCCGCTTGCCGATGCGCTCGCGGAACTCGATCAGGCGAACCGGGACGTCCAGCACGCGCAACTGCGCAGCGAAACGTTCCATCAGCAGGTGCTGTTCAACGAATTCGACGAGCATCTCGACGAGCGGCTGCGCAATCCGAAGACCGAATCCGATCAGAAGGACTACGCGAAGGCGCTGTCCGACTTCTTCGGCGCGCACCGCAGCGAGCTGTCGCAGTCGCTGCTCGACAAGGCCGGCGACGCGACGCGGCGCGGCACGCGGATCGACTTTGGCCTGCTGGACCCGACGGAGCAGCGCAACCTCGTCGGCGTCGCGATCGGCCTGTCGCCGGACCGCGCGACCGGCGACCCGCACGCCGCGCAGTTCA
The DNA here is from genome assembly GCF_015712225.1 of Burkholderia sp. 9775_39. NCBI lineage: Bacteria > Pseudomonadati > Pseudomonadota > Betaproteobacteria > Burkholderiales > Burkholderiaceae > Burkholderia > Burkholderia sp. 9775_39. Next base: position 5,780 of record NZ_JACCQC010000030.1, read on the forward strand.
GCGACGGCAAGAAGCTCGAATCGATCGACAAGGTTCGCGACGAACTGCTGAAGGTGGGCGGCGGCAAAGGCACGCGCGTCAACGTGATGCCGATCGTCTATGCGTCGAAGGACGCCGGCCTGGTCACGAGCGCGATCTTCAAGGTCACGAACGAGAACGGCGACACGCACTACGTCGACGATCAGGGCGCGAAATACTCGAGCATCGACAACTTCATCGACGACAACTCGCTGTCGTCGGACGGCACGCTCGACATCGCGACCGGCTACGACGCGAACGGCACCGCGCGGATCGACCCGCACAACACCGCGCACGACGACAGCTGGTGGGAAAGCGTGATGCACACGTTCGGTTCCGGCGACGTGAACCTCGGGATGCTGCTCGGCGGGATCGCGCTCGAAGTCGGCGGCGGCCTGCTCGACGCGACGGTATTCGGCGCGCCGCTCGGCGTCGCGCTCAACGTGGCCGGCACCGGGCTGATCTATACGTCGGCGGCGGCAGCCGTCGCGAACTCCGGCTACGACCTCGCCAATCGCATCCAGCACGATCGCACAATCAGCCCGCTCGATGCGGAAGCGCGCGCCGATTACCTGAACCTGGTGCCGGCCGGCGTCGGCGGCGTCGGCAAGATCGCCACGCTGCTGAACGATTCGAAGGGGCTCGCGACCTTCGTGCGGCGCGCGACGACGGTCACCGGTCTCGGCGGCGCGGCGGAAGCCGGCGTGCAGTTCGTACACGATGCGGTGACGGGTCATACGGACCGGCTCGCCGGCGATGCGTCGTCGTTCATACTGAATCTCGGCCTCGCGCAAGGTCACCAGAAGCTCAAGGCCGTGACGACCGGCATCGTGCGGCGTACCGGCGGCTTCGGCGGCCGCGACCTGAACAACCAGGCCGTACAGATCGGCGACCAGACCGTGCGCATCGGCCAGAGCCGCTACACGGCGACCAACACGCTGCGGCTCGGCCGTACGCGCGCGACCATCGACGGCCGCAGCGTGACCGTGGCCGGCGACGGCACGCTGATGGTCGGCAAGCGCGTGCTGACCTACGAAGGCGTGCCGATCCGCGTGTTGAGCCGCGCGAATGCGGTGAATACCGGCGCACGCGGCAAGACCGGCACCACCGCGTTCGTCGACCACGAAGGCCGCATCACGATCGCGGAACGCGTCGACGGCTCGTGGCGCACCCTCGAGCGCACGCGCTTCAACCGCTACGGTACCGATGGCCGCATCACGGCCGGCCGGGACGGCAGCCTGACGCTGTCCGACGGCATCGAGCTGCGCGCGCCGAGTCAGGTCGGCACGCCGCGCGGCGCGGGCCCGGCGCCCGCCACGCCGACGGCCGCGCCGCCGCACGACGATGGCGCCCGCACGAACGCGGCCCGCGCGACCCCGTCCACGCTGCGCGCGGCAGCGGACCCGACGGCGGCCGTGGCCGAGCCGGCCGCCGCGACGTCGCGCGCGACCGCGCAGGCAGGCCGCTCGTCCGCGCAGGTGCGCGAACGCGCCGCCGAGAACGACCAGGATGCACGCACCGCATCGCGCGCGGATCGCCGCAGCGGCGACGCGCGGACGATCCAGTACCGGCGGGTCGCCGATCCGGCCGAAGCCGGCGCCGGCGGGCCGCTCGAACCGCTGACGTTTCGCCAGCGCGTCGCCTGGACCGTCCTCCATGCGATCGAATCCTCCCCGCTCGCGCCGGGCTTCGCCGCCCGCAAGGCGGACGTCGCGGTCGCGCCCGGCGGGCCGCGCGTCGAGCAGCACAGCTATGGCGGGCGCACGCTGTTCGTCGTGCGCAACGGCCGCCCGGACGCGCCGCTGACACGCCCGGACGGCACGCCGTTGTCCGGCCACGAACTCGCGCTCGACGCGCGCCACGGGCTGCCGGCGCCGTCCCGGCTCGACGAACCGATCGTGCTCGTCGCGGAAGGCGCGGAGGCCGGGCTGGCCCCCGAACTCGCGAACGTCTGGAACCGTCCGGTATTCGTCGCACCGCGCGGCGCGCTCGCAGCGGACGGCACGATCCGCGCGACCAGCGGCTTCCTGCGCTTCGATCCCGCGCCGCATCCGGAGGTCGCGCTCGGGCCGCTGCGGGCGGACGGCCTGCAGGTATTCCATGCGGACAGCGGCAAGCCGGTGGACCTGAACGAGCATCTCGGCGCGCTGCTCGGCTTCGGCGCGCACAAGGGCGGCTTCGCGCTCGGCCGGGATGCGGTCGTCGCCCTCTACGAGGATTTCAGCACGCGCGCCGAACAGCAGGCCAGCGCCGGCGCCGAACGCGCGGCGCTCGCGTTGCTGCGGCGTCGCTACGATCTCCCGACCGTCGCGATGGACGGCCCGTTTTCGCACGCCGGCCGCGTCGCGGTGCTGTACCAGCCGCGCGGCGGACTGCATACCGGCGATGCCGGGCGCGGCCTGCTGCCGACGACGCTCGACCCCGAATCGCTGCAGACCCTGCGCACGCTGCGCGACGCGATTCAGCAGGACCGGCTCTATTTCGATCCGCAAGGCGTGTATCGCGACGGCCGGCTGCTGCTCGCGGATCCCGGCCCGATCGAGACCCACAGCGACGCGTATCGTCAGACCCTCGCGGACGTCGACGATCAGATCACGCTGCTCGAACGCGGGATCGAGCGCGGCGACGTGAAGCTCAAGCGCCCGGACGTGCAGATGCGTGCCGGCGGCGCGCCGCTGCCGAACCAGGTCAACGCGTTCGCCGAACAGTCGGGCACGCTCGCGCAGCAGATGCGCCTGCTCGGCAGCGACCGTTCGCGCGTGAACGCCGCCGGCAAGCGTCCGGGCGGCGGCCGCTACACGCGCAAGGCGCTCGAAGCCGAGGCGAGCCGGCAGCTCAATGCATTCGAGGCCCGCTACGACGTCGATCTCGGCAGTCGCGCCGACGCGCATCCGCGCGATGCGGGCGATCCGCCGAACGACCACGGCGGCCGCGACAAGCCGCGCGACGACGCGCCGCGCTCGATGCGCGAGATCCAGGCGCAGCGCGTCGCGTGGTCGCGCGCGCACGTCGAGCGCAACGCGTCGCCGTTCGGCGCCGCGACGCCGGCGCTCGACGCGCTGGGGCTCAGGCGGCGCGGCCTCGTGTCGATGGATGAAGCCGACCGTCTCGCGATCGTCCATGCCGACACGCAGCCCGACGGCACGCTGCTCGGCCCCGACGGCCGGCCGATCGATCCGCACGGCTTCTCGCTGCTGTCGGATGCGCCGTACGCCGGCCAGCGCGTGGTGATCCTGGCCGCGCGGCACGCGAACGAAGGCGCGGCCGCGCAACTGGCGAACCTGTGGCAACGCCCCGTCTACGCGGTGCATCCGGACGCCGTCGGCGCAGACGGCGGACTGACCGACCTGTCCGGCATGAACCGCTACGTGCCGGCCGCTTACGAGCAGCCGGCGCTCGGCGAGCTGTCGGTCACCGGCGGCCAGCTGCACGTCGCGGGCGATCCCGCGCGCACCGTCGATCCCGCCGACCATCTCGGCCCGCTCGTCGGCTCGGGGCTCTACAAAACGGTATTCGACGGCGGCACGGGCCAGGCGATCGGCTTCTTCCGCGACACGTCGCCGGACGGCGTGGAAGTCGCGCACGAGGAAATCGGCGCCGAACAGGGCGGCCTGCGTGAACTGAAACGGCTCGACCTGCCCGTCAGCACGGTCGACGGACCGTTCTCGCACCTGGGCCGGGTCGGCGTCGTGTACAAGCCGGCGGCACTGCTGAGCAGCGCCGCGATGGAAAAAGGGCTCGGCCTGCCCGGCGTGGTCCGGCGCAGCGGTCTCGACGATCTCGCGAACATTCGCAACGTCACGCAGCGGCACGGGCTGCTGTACGACTTCCAGGTACTGTTCGGCCGCCATGGCGAAGTGCTGCTGCACGACCCCGGCCAGGTACTGCACAAGGCGGACCCGGAAGGCGACGTCGTCGAGCGGATCGACGGCGTCATCGACACGATCCAACGCGGCATTGCGACGGGCCGCATTCGCCTCGCCCATCCCGCCTACGCCGAAAGCGGCGCGTACGCGCAACGCCCGGGCATGCTCGGGCGCGTCGTGCAGCGGTTCCGCGGCCGCGTGCTGCTGATGCGCGCGCACGCGATCGCGCGACAGTCGCCGACCTTCCGCGCGCAGATGCGGCTGGCCCGCAGCGACGGCTGGACGATCCGCGTCGGTACGCCGGGCGGCGGTCATTACGCGGACGCGGACACGCGCACGATCGTACTCGACGGCAATACGCGCCGCGCCGGCACGCTCGTATTCGTGTGGGGCCACGAACTGCAGCACAGCGTCGATCTCGCGACCGGCGCGCTGGCCGCCGAGCACGCCAGCCCCGAAGCCGCCGTGGCCGCGCTGCTGAAGTCGGATGCGCGCGCGGAGGTCAACGCGTACACGATCCGCAACGAAATCCTCGCCGCCGGCGGGCCCGACATCGCGACCCACGCGACGTTGCCCGACGCGCTCGCCCGGGCGACCGAGCATGCGCTGACGAGCCGCGACCCGGCCGCGCTCGACGCCCTCGCGGACACGTTCGGCGACATGCGCACGTCGACGCCCGGCAATCCGACCTATCGCGAGTACTACGGCGAACAGGTTCGCGCGGCGGCCGGACGCCCCGTCGCGGCACGGCTCGCCGCGCCGGCACGCGCCCGCCTTGCGGTCGACGGCAACGCGATGAAGCACGCACGCGCGTGGCTCGACGCGCGCGACATGCGCACGCTGACGCGCGCCGAAGGCCAGCACGCGCCCACGCTCGGGCACCTGGTGCAGCAGACCGGCACCGACACGGCGCTGCTGATCGCGCGGGCCGGCCAGCCGACGCCCGACGCGCCGCCGACGTTCGTCGCGACGGCGCACGTCGATGCGAATGGCGCGATCCAGCGCCTGCGCTTTCTCGGCAACGCGCTGAACGCCGAGGAGCGACAGGCGCTGAAGCAGGCGCTGTCGAGCGCGATGGAACGCAGCGATCCGGCCGGCACCGCCGCCGCGCGGCGCGCGTTCGATTTCCATGCGTCGCCCGTCACGCACCGCGAACTGGTCGCGCTCGGCGGCCCGGCGAAGGTCAAGCCCGCGCGTGAAGGCGAGACGGTCGAATTCACGCGGAACGGGCGCGTGCGCGACGCGTACGTCGATGCGATCGACGCGCTGTCGAATGCGCCGCATTTCGCACGCGCGAAACAGGCCGTCGCGGCGGCCGGCCACGCCGACACGATCTACGTCGTCGACAAGGCGACCGGCAAGATCGCCGGTCATGCGCGCTACGACTCGGCCACCGGTGTCTGGCAATACCGGGAAAACGCCCCGCATGCACGGACTCACGTGACGGAGCGGCCGCTCGCCGCCGCGTATCCGCAGCGCGACCGCATCCGGTTGCGGCCGAACGGCAAACTGCACGGCGTGCCGCTCACGCGGGCCCGCACGCGCGGCATGACGTTCTTCGTCAGCAGCGTCGAACCGGCCACGCTGGCGCGGGTCGGCGACCGCTTCGACGCGCCGCGACCACCGAAGAAGGACAAGACGGAAGTCCTGCCGCGCCGCGGCCTGCACTATGGCGGCCATGTGGCGATCAGCGGCATGCACGGCCTGCGGCGCCGCTTCGCGTCGCTGACCGGCACGGGCGCCGCGATCGCACTGCGCCGCGCCCGCGCGATCGCGACGCTCGGCCGCGCATCGTCAGCCACGCGCCCGCTGCCCGCCGGCGGCACGCGCACGCCCGCGACCACCGCGCTGGCGCCGGCGCCCCGCGCGTTCGAAGCCGGGCTGCTGCCCGCCGCGTCCGGTCATGCGCTGGATTTCAGCGGTCACAACGTCGTGCACCTGCTCAGTCTCGCGAAAGCGCGCGGCCTCGTGCCCGGCAAGCATTTCATCTACGTGTATGGCGGCGGCGAGCGCATCGCGTACCGGCTCGGCAAGCCGCGCGCGGTGATCACGGCCAACGCGCAAGGCGAACTGACCTGGCATGACAACTGGCGCAAGCCCGACAGCCCCGGCGTGCCGCTCGACGCGTCGCCGATCGGCGGCGGCCCGTACGGCGGCGATACCCATCTGCTGCTGACCGAACTCGCGCCGGATGCGCTTGCGGAGCACGCGCGCGGCACCCGGCTCAAGACGCTCGAGACCCGCCTCGCAACCGTCGACGCATGGGCGAAAGACCCGTCGCCGCACATGTCCGACGCGCGGCGCGACTGGGGCGCGACCGAGGCGCGGCGGCTGCGGTCGCAACGCCACGCGGCGCTGCAGTCGATCCGCCGCGCGAACGCCGCGGCCGCGCGCAACGGGCAAGCGGCATCGGGCCATCCGGTGCTCGACGTGCGCACCTATCAGCCGTCGCTCGTCAGCACGACGCAGGTCGAATCGCTGCAGCGCTATGGCGACGGCAACGCGTCGGCCCTGCTCGCGCACTACGACCGGATCGACGCGCTCGTGCAGCACGCGCGCGATCCGCGCGCCGCGCCGCTCGAACTCGACGATGCGGTCAACGGCGTGCCGCCCGCGATCATGGCCGACGCCCAGGCGTTGCGCGACACCGGCATGCCGCTGTACGTCGCGCGCGACTGGTCGGGCGGCGGCTCGCGCTATGCGCCGATCCCGCTCAGAAGAAAGGTGCTGAGCCGTTTCAGCACCGCGCTCGCGACCGATCGCGCGCTGCGCCGGCGCCTCCTCGCCGCCGATCCCGCGTACCAACAGCGCGTGGTGCCGATGAGCCGCGCGTTCCGGCTCTCTGACGATCCCGCGAAATTCGTCGCGCAGATCGAGCGGCACGGCGGCGTGATGCCGGCCGTGACGATCGTGATCGACCCGCACACGCTCGCGGCCACGCGCGGCGCGAAGCACGACCCCGCCGTCGTGCACGACGCGAAGTCGATCGGCGACCACAAGGACGCGACGATCGACTACTGGACCGGCACGATCACCGGTGCGAACGGCAAGTCGATGCGTATCGACGACCTGGCCGAGCAATACGTGCACAACTGGCTCGATGCGTCGTCGAAGGCCGGCTTCCTGCTGCGCTTCGAAATGGCGCCGGCGCGGGCGCTGGTGTCGTCCGTCGACCACCGGCATCAGCCCGGCTCCAACACCGGCTATCACGACCACGCGCGGCTCGGCGCGCTGCTCGAATCGTGGAACCGGACGCACCTCGGCCAGCCCGCGCCGCACGTGATGGTGACGTTCCACGGCTGGGATACGGTGCCGGAGCCCGCGTCCGGCGCGAGCCACCTGGAACTCGCGAAATCGCTGCTCGACCATCCGGCGCTGCCGTGGGTGCACGTCGGCCTGTCGTACGCGACGCATGGCTCGGACTTCGTCGCGAACCAGGAACTGACGACCGCGCTCGCGACGCTGCTCGTCGAGCGCGCCAGGGCCAACGACCCGACGCTCGCGCGACTGCACGGCGCCGACGCGCTGACGCGCGTATACGACCGCGTCGACCGCACGACGCTGATGAACCAGCACGGCCTGCTGCTCGCGGAAGTCGACCGCATCGGCCGGGCGCGCGGCATGTCGCCCGCGCGGCTCGCGGCGTTGCGCCAGCAACTGTACGAAGGCAACACCACGCAACTGCTGCATCGCGCCCGCTATGCGACGTCGCGCTTCGCGGCGGACCGCTGGGCCGCCGACCCGCGCCGCGCGCCCGCGGCCAGCGACGCCGCCCGGATGTTTACCGAACGATGGCTCACCGACGTCGGCGCGCGGCTCACGGCGCCGGAACAGATCGTCACGACGGACGGCGGCGGCGCCGGTGTCGAACCGCTGCAGGCCTGGCGCGAAACCGTCATTGCGCCCGCGCTCGTCGCGGCCGATACGCAGCCGATCAGCGAAAGCCGGCTCGTCAGCGCGCAGACGAACGAGCCGATGCGTCCGGACGATCCGCTCGCCGCGGCCGCGGAACTGCATGCGCTGCGCCTGCATCAGCCGGACAGCTGGATCGCCGCGCTGCTGAACCGCAAGAACCTGCTGTCGATCGCGATCGGCGCGGGGGCCGGCTTCGCGGTCCATCACTTCGGCCTGACGCCGGACAAGTTCAAGCAGGCCGCGAACGCGGCGTTCGTCGGCGTGCGGACCGGCCGGCTCGTGCAGGCCGTGCACCAGGACACCGTGCGCGCGCTGCAAAGCGGCGACCCGCGGCTGTTCGATCGCGTGATCGACCGCTTCGTCGACGGCCTGAACAATCAGCTCGACGCGCACCAGATGCATGCCGAGCAGCGCAACGCGTCGCTGATCCTGCTCGCCGAGAGCGCGCGGGCGAAGATTCATCTCCAGCTGGAATTGCACAAGGCCGCGTCGCTGCCGGCGGACAAGACGCTGGAATACACGAAGATGATCGCCAACGACATGCTCCAGCAGATGCAGGGCGTGCTCGCGGGCACCTCGATCCAGCAGCTGCATTACGGCAATCCGCGCCGCTTCATGGGCAAGGCCGGACGCGCCGCCGCGATTGCCGGCTATGCGAGCCTCGGCGAGCTGTCGCTGCATGCGCTGCTGCAGAATCCGTCGGTGGTGCCGGCGCTGGGCGCGGCCGGCGCGCTGCTCGGCATCACGTATACCGGCCTCGTGCAGGGCAGCGCGTTCGCGCACCTGAGCATCGAACGGCGTAGCCGCGTCGTGCGGGGCATCGACCTGATGTCGGATCTCGCGAGCATCGCCGGCGGTGCGATCGCGCCATTCGTCGGCCCGCATCCCGCGATCCAGTCGGACTTGCCGATCGCGATTTCGTCGCTGTCGTCCGCGACGCTGCTCGCGCTCGCGCGCATCGACACGCATTTCCCGAACCTGCCGAAGCGGCTCACCGGCTCGATTCCGACGTCGCTCATGGTCGCGCCGATCCTGATCTATGTCGGCAAGTGGATCTACACCGCGTTCGAGGACGACGACGGCAAGGCGCCGCCATCCGGCACGCAGCAGCCGGGCGGCGGGGCGACCCAGCACGCCGTCGCGCCGTCGTCGGCCGCCACGCCGGGACACCCGGCGCCCGCCACGCATGCGGCGCAGCCGAGCGCGCCGCCGTCGCCTTCGGCGAGCGCCGCCTCGCCGTCCCGACCGCAACCGTCGCCAGGCACGCCGTCGAACCCGCCGTCGCCGTCGAACGCCCCGCAGCCCTACATCGTCGTCGACGGCGATTCGCTATGGGTGATCGCGGACCAGCATCGCCAGTCGCTGCTGGACGCCGCGCACGTATCGCGTGCCGACCAGCAGGCGATGACGCGCGGCGAACAGGATGCGCGTGCGCTGAAAGAAATCCTGCAGCTCAATCCGTCGGCCGCGCGCGATGCCACGCACTTGCCGGTCGGCACGCCGCTGGTGGTCGGATGACGGTCGGCCCGCCGCGCGTCACGGCGGCGGGCACGACGATGCCGTCACGCCGCGCGCTGCGCCTCCAGCCACGCCTGGAACATCAGCACCGTCCACAGCTGGTGCTGCCAGTTCATCCGGCCCGTCTGGTGCTGGCGCCACAGCCGCTCGACCGCCGCCGCATCGAAGAAGCCTTCTTCGCGCAGGCGCGACGGCCGCAGCAGCGCCTCGGCCCAGTCGCGCAGCGCGCCGCGCAGCCAGTGGTCGACGGGCGCGCAAAAGCCCTGCTTCGGCCGGTCGATCAGCGCGGACGGCACGTACCGGTCGAGCAGCCGGCGCAGCAGCGCCTTCGACTGCCCTTCGGGCAAGCGCACCGACGCCGGCACGCGCCACGCGAATTCGACGACGTGATGATCGAGGAACGGCATGCGCGTCTCGAGGCTCACGGCCATCGCCGCGCGATCGACCTTCGCGAGGATGTCGGTCGGCAGGTACGTGAGCGTGTCGATCGCCATCGCCTGCTCGGCGAAGCTCAGATGCGCGGGCCACGCGGACACCGTGTCGAGCGGCGTCGGCGGCTCCTGCCCCGACAGCGCGATGCGCTCCGGATGATGCACCGACGACATCAGCAGCCGGTACAGCCCGATGCGGCTTTCGGCCGTCATCACATGGCCGAGCTTGTGCAGGCGATCGCCGATGCGCGACGTCGATTCGCGCGCCTCCACGCCGCCGCCCCACGCGCCCTGCGCGACGGCTGCCAGCTGGTCCGCGTGGTCGGGCCGCAGCGCGTGCAACGCGGCGGCGATCCGCGCGCGCACGGCGCCCGGCACGCGATGCAGCTTGCGCCACAGGCGCGGCGTCAGGAAATAGCGCGTGTAGCCGCCGAACAGCTCGTCGCCGCCGTCGCCGGACAGGCTCACCTTCACGTGCCGGCGCGTCAGTTCGGAGACGAGAAAGGTCGGGATCTGCGACGCATCGGAGAACGGCTCGTCGTAGATCGACGGCAGCTTCGGCACGACGCCGAGCGCATGGTCGGCGGTCACGTAAAGCTCGGTATGGCGCGTGCCGAGATGGCGCGCGACGGCCTTCGCGTAACCGGCTTCGTCGTAGCCGGCCTCGTGGAAGCCGATCGTAAACGTGTCGACCGGCGTCGCCGATTGCGCCTGCATCAGCGCGACGATCGCCGACGAATCGACGCCGCCCGACAGGAACGCGCCGAGCGGCACGTCGGCCTCCATCTGCCGCGCGACGGCCTGCCGCAGGATCGCGTCGAGCTGGCCGACGGCTTCGTCGGGGGTGCCTTCGAACGGCTGCGCGCGGCCCGCCTCGATCGCCTGTTCGAGCGTCCAGTACGCGCGCAGGCGCGGCGTGTCGCGCGCATGTTCGAACTGGATGTACGTGCCGGGCGGCAGCTTGCGGATGCCGCGATAGATCGTGTAAGGCGCGGGCACGCTCGACTGGCGCAGGTACAGGCACAGCGCGTCGCGGTCGACCGTGCCGTCGAAGCCCGGGTAGCCGCGCAATGCCTTCAGCTCGGACGCGAACACCAGCGCGTCGCCGATCCGGCCGTAGTAGAGCGGCTTCTCGCCGATCCGGTCGCGTGCGAGCGTCAGCACCCGCGACGCGCGATTCCACAGCGCGAACGCGAACATGCCGGTCGCGCGGCGCAACGTGGCCTCGACGCCCCACGCGACGATCGCCGCGATCAGCACCTCGCTGTCGGAGTGGCCGCGCCACGCCGGTGCGCGCCCCGCACGCTCGAGCTCCGCGCGCAGTTCGCGATGGTTGTAGATTTCGCCGTTGAAGACGAGGACGTAGCGGCCGCACGCGGAAGCCATCGGCTGCCGGCCGTGCACCGACAGGTCGACGATCGCGAGCCGCCGGTGGCCGAGCGCGATGCCGGCCTCCGGGTCGACCCAGATCCCCTGCCCGTCCGGCCCGCGATGCGCGAGGCTCGCCGTCATTCGCGCGAGCGTGCCGCGCGCTGTCTCCTCATCGAAGGCGACGCTATTCAGAAAGCCGTCGATTCCGCACATTGATTTGTCTGCCCCTGTTGACCAGTTCCGTCACGCACCGCGCAACCTCGCGGCCCGCCGTCGGGCATGACGGTCGAGCCATATTACGAAGAAATAAATCAGCAATAATTCACCAGTGAATGTCGGCACCGTCCGGAAAAAAATGGACGTCAAGTGCCTCGTGCGGATGGTCGCGCAAGGGGCCATATCGAATCCGGTGAGCTGGCCGGCAAGCGTTGCGGATGAAAAAAGGGCCGTATGCCGACGGCAACGCCGCCACGCCACGCCGCCGTCAACCGGCGCCGGTCGCCCATTTCAGCAACTGCGCGACCTCGCGGAAATGCTGCGGCTGGATCGTGCCGTTCTCGGGCGTCGTCTCGTACAGCGCCTGCGCGAGCCCGACGTTCGCGAGCGTCGGGCGCAGCGCGTCGCGGGCGAGCCGCACGATCCGCTCGGCCGCGTCGCCCTCGCCGCGCGCGAGTACCCACGGCAGCGAGCCCATCCCGCCGTAGTAGAGCGCGACCGCGACGCGCGGCGAATAGACGACCACCGACGCGTAGCCGATCCGGTCGGGCAGCGACGCGAACTGCACTTCGCGCGCGAGCTGGCGGCGCTTCGCCTGGATGTGCGGATCGCCTTCGTCCTCCTTGTGCTCGCGCCGCACTTCGTCGATCGACATCTTCATCTTCTGGTTGAACTCGTGCCGCTGGTGCACGATGTCGATCAACGCCATCACGATGTAGATCAGCGCGGCCCAGCCGAACAGCAGCATCAGCAGCTTCACGATCAGCGCGAGGATCGAGACCGGCCGCGTGAAGCCCGACTGCACCGACGGATCGAGCGACTCGACGATCAGCCAGCCGAGCGTCGCGACGAGCAGCGCCGTCTTCAGCAACATCTTCGCGAGATTGACGAGGTTGCGCAGCGACCACAGGTTCTTCATCCCCTCGGCCGGGTTGAGCCGCGACAACTGCGGCACGAGGCGGCTCCACGCCATCACGCCGCCCACCTGCACGAAGCCCGCGAGCAACCCCGCCAGCAGCCCGGCCGCGACGATCTGCGCGGACAGCGTCGCCCAGTCGCGCGCGGCGCCGTCGATCAGCACCGCGAGCCGCGCGGCCGGATCGGCTGCGCCGACCGCGTCGAACACGAGCCGGAACAGCGCCTGCAACCGCGCGAACAGCGAACCGATGCCCACCGCGAGCGCCACGCACACGCCGACGAAGAACGCCGACGACACCGTTTCCGCGCTTTTCGGCACGTCGCCTTTCTCGCGCGCCTCGCGCAGGCGCTTCGCGGTCGGCTTCTGGTCCTTTTCGGCCATGTCGGCTCTCGCGCGCTCAGCCGCCGCCGTGCGCGGCGAACAACGCGCGCAGCAGCGCCATCAACCCGCTGTCGGGGCTCAGCAGCGCATGCAGCGACGCGTACACCACCGGCAGGAACAGGATCATCATCAGCATCGCGAGCGCGCTCTTCAGCGGCTGCGAGAACACGAAGATGTTGAGTTGCGGCACCGCACGCCCGACCAGCCCGACGCCGAGCTCGACGAGCACCAGCACGATCGTGACCGGCGCGGCGAGCTTCACCATCCATTCGAAGATCGTGTCGGTCTGCCGCACGATGAAGGTCTGCAGCATCGACGAGAAATCGGGGCCGAGCGAGCCGATCGGCCACCAGGCGTACGACTGCGCGAACAGTTGCACGAGCACCTGCAGCCCGCCGGCTGTCACGAACAGCGCGATCGCGATGAAATTCAGGAATCCGGAAGTCGGGCCGCCCTCGTGGCCACCCATCGGATCGAAGAAGGCGGCGCTGCCGCTGCCGGTCTGGAAATCGATCAGGTAGCCGACGCCCTGGATCGCGAACAGCACCGCGCTGAACGCGCCCGCGAGCAGCATGCCGACCATCGCCTCCTTCGCGACCAGCAGGCACCACATCAGGAACGGCAGCGCGGCCACCTGCGCGGCATCGATCGTCGGCGCGACGAACGCGGCGATCACGACCGCGATCCCGTTGCGCACGAGGCCCGTGATGATCTGCTCGTTGAACACCGGCACGATCAGCATGACCGGCAACAGACGCGGCATCACGTAGAGCAGCGGCCGCAGCATGCCGGCGACGTCGTTGAAGCCCGCGGCCTGGTCTAGCATCGGCGCTCCGCGGCGGCGGACGGGACGGAATCGTCGGGCATGGCGGGTGCGTCCGATGTATCGGATGCATCGGCTTCGGCGGCAGCGGCGGCGCCCGTCTCCACGTCGGTCATCGCCGCATCGAACGCGGCGGCGGCCTCCGGCGACGTGGACCCGTGACCGGCCGCGTCGCCCGCGCCGGCCACCCAGGTGCCGCCGGTCGCGAAGCGCCGCACCGCGTAGCCGTCCGCGACGTCGTCGGCGTCGCGCTCGACCCGCGCGGCGCGCGCATGCAGCGCCTTCTCGCCGGCTTTCTCCAGCTTGTCCTCGGCCGCCTTCGCCTTGCGCGCGGCGCGCTGCAGGTCGGCGAGCGTCGCCTCGTGGCCGCGATGCACGTGCGCGGCCTCGCTCACCGACGCGTTCGCGGTGCCGATATGCCGGTCGAACGTGCGCGTATCGGCCGCCGCGTTCTGCAACGCGCGGGCTTCGCGCACGTCGTCGGCCAGGCGCGTCTGGATCGCGGCCTTCGCGGCGACCTGCTGCGCGAGCTGCGCCTGCGCGGCCGCCAGCGCGCGCCGGCTCTGCGCGGCGATGCCCTGCTGGCGCGCGGCCGCGACACGCGCGATCTGGCTGCGCATCTCGCGCACGCGCTTCAGGCGGGCAAGCGTCGCGAGCACGAGGCGGTCGTCGGCTTCAGACATGATCGTTCGCCAGCTTCGTCAGTTTCGCGAGCAGCGCGTCGAAGCGCACGTCCTCGTCCGACGCCTGCGCGCAGAACGCGCCGATCGCGTCGCGCGCGCGCAGCGCAAGATCGCCGAGCCGGTCGCTGCCTTCGCGATACTCGCCGATCTGCACGAGCAGCTCGATCTCCTGGTACTTCGCGATCAACTCGCGCACGCGCGCGGCCGCATGCTGGTGCGCGCGGCTCGCGACGAGCGGCATCACCCGCGACAGGCTCGCGAGCACGTCGATCGCCGGATAGCGGTTCGCGAGCGCGATCTTGCGCGACAGCACGATATGGCCGTCGAGGATCGAGCGCACCTCCTCGGCGATCGGGTCCGATTCCTCGTCGCCTTCGACGAGCACCGTGTAGAGCGCGGTGATCGACCCGTGCGCCCCCTGCCCCGCGCGTTCGAGCAGGCGCGGCAATACCGCGAACGTCGACGGCGGGAAGCTGCGCCGCGTCGGCGGCTCGCCGCTCGCGAGGCCGACCTCGCGCTGCGCGCGCGCAAAGCGCGTCAGCGAATCGACCAGCAGCAGCACGCGCTTGCCCGCATCGCGGAAGTGCTCGGCGATCGCGGTCGCGACCAGCGCGGATTTCACGCGCTCCATCGCGGGGCGATCGGACGTCGACACGACGACGATCGACCGCGCGCGCACTTCCGGCGACAAGCTGTGCTCGATGAATTCGCGCACCTCGCGGCCGCGCTCGCCGACCAGCGCGATCACGTTCACGTCGGCCTGCGCGCCGCGCGCGATCATCCCGAGCAGCGTGCTCTTGCCGACGCCGGACGGCGCGAAGATGCCGACGCGCTGCCCGATGCCGAGCGTCATCAGCCCGTCGATCACGCGCACGCCGGTCGGAAACGGCGTGTCGATCATCTTGCGCGCGAGCGGGTTCGGCGGGTCCTGCTGCGTCGACACCCACGCGGCGCCCGTCACCGGCCCGCGATCGTCGAGCGGCCGGCCGAGCCCGTCGAGCACGCGGCCGAACAGTCCTTCGCCCACGGGAAAGACATGTTCGCGCCCGGACGGCACGACGGTCGTCTCCGGCGACAGGCCGGCCACGTCGCCGAGCGGCGTGAGCAGCGTCGTCTGCCGCGAGAAGCCGACCACCTCCGCGAGCAGCGTCGGCTGGTTCGGCGTGCGCAGCTCGCAGATCTCGCCGAGCCGCGCGCGGATGCCCGTCGCGTTCAGGATCTGCCCGACCGCGTGGTTGACGCGGCCCTGCACCGAGACCGGCGAGAAGAACGCGAGCCCCGCGTCGAGCTCGCCGACCAGGCGGCCGCGATCGAACGGCGCGTCGTCGTCGCCGAACGACGGCGGATCGTCGAGCGGCGCGCTCATCGCGCGGCCCCTTTCAGCGCGTCGCGGCGGATCGCCTGGCGCAGCGCGTCGATCTGCAGGTCGAGGCTCGCGTCGATCCGCCCGGACGGCGTCTCGACCGTGCACGCGTGGCGTTCGAGCTGCGCATCCTCGACGATGCGGATCTTCTGCCGGTTCGACTGCCCGGCGAACGCGCCGTCGAGCGCGTCGCGCATTTCGTCCGTGCGGCCGGGCGCGACGCGCACGATCAGGAACGCCTCGTCGCGTACGAGCGGCGCGATCCGCGCGAGCGCGGCCTCGTACAGCTTCTGCGTGCTCATCTCGCCGACGATCGCGCGCACGGCCTTCACGACGATATCGGCCATCGCATCCTTCATCGTCTCCATCGTGCGCGTCGCGGCGAGCGCCTGCGTGTAGGCTTGCGCGGCCTGCTCGCGCTGCGCGCGGCGCATGCCTTCGTCGTAGCCGGCCGCCTGGCGCTTGTCGAATTCGCGCTGCGCGTCGGCGACGATGCGCGCCGCTTCTTCATGCGCGGTCGCGATCACCGCGGACGCGTCGAGCAGCGCCGCGTATTCGCGCTCCTTGAGCACCTTGCGCTCGGACAGCAGCTGCAGGTTGTCGCTCGTGATCAGAAAAGCCAGTCCCATGACGCAAGCCTCTCGGGAATCAGAAACAGGAACATCAGTTCGCCGAACTGGTCGCGCTGCGCGCGGTTCAGCCAGTACGGCGCTTCGTCGTCGATCGCGCGGTTGAATTTCAGGCGCACGCGCCGCGCCACCGCGTCGCCGGCCACGCCGATGAAATCGGCGAGCAAGCGCCCGCCGCGCGCGCGGATCACGACCGGCAGCGCGGCGGGATCGGCGCGCCACGGTTCGAGCGTTTCGGCGAGCGCGCCGAATTCCGGCGCGCGTTCGAGCGCGAGTTCGAGCGCATCGCCGCCGAGCCGCGCCGCGACTTCCGCGCGAATGCGCCGCCCCGCCAGCGCGTCGCGCAGCCATGCGCGATGCAGCAGCAGCCCCGCATACGCGGCCAGTTGTTCGAGCGCCGCGCCGGACAGCAGCGCGAGCCGCGCGCACGGGCTCGCGACGTCGAAGTCGTGCCGGTCGGCCACGCCGTGCAGGTCGAGCAGGTGCCGCGCGAGCAGCTTGCGGCCGGCCGCGCCGAACGCGTCCGGCGAACGATAGCGCGCGGGCCAGTCGGCCGGCACGCGCGTCACGTGCAGATAGCGGTCGGGCCGCAGGTTGAAGTCGCAGACGAGCGCATGAAACGCGGCAGCGCGCGCGGCGGGCGGCGGCGCGAGCGGCTGCAGCCACGGCAGCGGCGCCGCCTCGCCCGCCTCGCCCGGCGGCAGCGCGTGCGGGTCGCTCATGCGCCGTCGCGCGCGCCGTCCGGCGTACGCAGCCCGCCGCCTGCCTGCTGCGCGGCCGAACCACCGCCGTTCGCGCCGCGCGGTGCGCCGACGAGGCCCGCGAGGCGCGCGCCGAACATCCCGCGCCTGGCGGCCGACAGCGCGATCACCGCGCAGGTCAGCAGGATCAGCGCGAACACCAGCCAGCCGAGCGGCGAGCGCAGCCGCAGGATGTCCGACACAGCGCTGCCGATGCCGTCCACGCGCGTCGCGCGCGCGGCGGCCGGCTGCAGGAACAGCGACACGTTGTCGTACTGCAGCCCTTCGATGCTGTGCGCGACGAGATCCTTGACCATCGGCGCCATCGCGCGCAGGTCGACGCCCGGCCGGTAGCGGATGTACACCGCGGCCGACGACGGCTTGATCTTGTCCGCGAGCGGATCGTTCTCCGGAATCACGACCTGCACGCGCGCGACCACCACGCCTTCGATGTCCTGCAGCGTGCGCGACAGGTCCTGCGACACGCCGTACAGGTAGCGCACGCGCTCCTCGGCCGGCGTCGACACGAGCCCCTGCTTCTGGAACAGCTCGCCGAGGCTCGCATAGCTCGGCTTCGGCAGCCCGTTCGCCTGCAGCACCGTGAGCGCCGCCTGCATGTCGCCGTCCGCGACGCTCACGAGCCACGCGTTGCGGTCCGACGTGTCGCGTGCATCGTTGTCCTTCGACGCGCTGATGCCCGCGTCGCCGAGCACCGCGACCATCTGGTTCGCATCGCGCTCCGACAGGCCCGAGTACAGCTCCTTCTGGCACCCGGCCAACAGCACGAGCAGCCCCGCGAGCAGCGCGCGCGCCGCCCGGCTGCGCCACGCATGCATGCGCGGCGTCGAATCGATCGTCGTCATCGTTTGTCCGCTTCAGGGCGCGCGGCCGTTGCAGGCACACGCACCGGCTTTCGTCACTCCTGCGTCTTCAGCACCGTGTGCGTGAAGCCGTTCGCCGCCTGCGCAACCGACAGGCTCAACTGGTATTCCGAAATCGTGGTGGTTGCCGTCCACTGGAAATCCATCGCCTTCACCATCGTCATCAGCGGATCGCTGCGGCTGTCCGCCATCGACGTCAGCATCTCGCTGCGGTGCTTGTCGATGTTCGCGTACCGCGAATCGAGATCGTTGCCGTAGGTGCGCAACCGCTCGACGAGCGACGACTGGTTCGCCTGCGCGGGCGTCATCTGCACGGCCGGCGCCGCATCCGCCGGTGCGCGCGACATCGCGACACCGGACGAAGACGGGGGTGCGGCCGACGACGCGCCCGGCTGCATCAGCGCATCGAACTGGCGCACCTGCGCCGGATCGGACGTCGCGCCCGTTTGCTGCGCGGCACTCGCGAGCGCGGCTGCGCCCGGCGGCGCCGCGCCTACGCCTGTTACCGACATGATCGTGTCCTCCTTGACCGACAGGGCCGGAAACGGGCCGGCCGGCACGCACCCACGCCGCACCGGGCGCCCGTCACGGGCGGCCCCGGCATCCGGCGTCGCGCGGCACGGCCGGCGACCGGCATCACGCGCGGCCGGCGGAACTCAGGTGTTGCGCGACCTGGGCGTTCGCCGTCCCCTCCTGCGCGGTCACTGCGTTGCTGGTTTCGAACGTCGCAGTCGATTGCTGAACCTGGAAGTTGATCTTCGTCAGTTCGAGCTGCGTCTTGGTCAGGTCGTCGGCCTGTTGCTGGACTTGCTTCGTGTCGGTTGCGCTACCGGTGGGGGCAGTCATGTTTCGCTCCTTTACGTGACGTTCACTTGCGTTGCCGGCGGCGGCCCCATGCCCCGCCGATGACGTGACGCGCCGCCTGTCGGCGACGTGTCGCGTGATGCGCGCAGCGCGATTCGCGCTGCGCCTGATTCGTCGCGACGCTAGTGCGCCGCCTCCTTCGTCGATACACCGGCCGCCGGCTCGCGCGGCAACAGCGTCGGCCCCGGCACCGGCTGCGCGACGCCCGCCGCCGCACCGCTCGCGAGCGGCGCCACGGGCGGCGCCGGCGCCTGCTCGGGCGCACGCGCCGACGGGCCGCCGAGCGGCATCGTGATGCGCTGGCCGTTGCGTTCGAACACGACCTCGTCCGGGCCGATCGACACGACGGTCGCGCCCTCCTTCAGCCTCGCGCCTTCGAAATAGCGGCTGCCGTCGACCGTCTCGATGTAGCGCTGGTCGCCGTCGCCGGCGAACACGGTCGTGATCTCCGGAATGCCCGCCGTGCCGCCGAGCGTCGTCGCCGTGCGCGGCGCGGCCGCATCGGCATCGCGCACGTGATCGACCACCTCGAGCGCCGGGCGCGCGTCCTTCATGTAGTTGCGGATGCGCGGCTCGATCTGCGCGCGCGCGGCCGTGCCCGTCAGCTCGATCCGGCCGCGGCCGAGATACGTGACCGTCAGCGCCGTGTCGCTGAAATAGGTCTGCGCGGTCGCCACGAGATCGCTGACCACGTAGATGTTGCCGAGCGCCGCGTTGTCGACGCCCGCGACGATCTGCGCGACGCGCTCGCGCGCGGCCGGGTCGCTCACGTAGCCCGACACGATCACGCCGTCGTCGCGCGGCGCGACCGCCAGCTCCGGATACGCGTGCAGCAGTTGCTGCAGCCGGTGCGTGCGCGCGAGCACCGATTCGTGCTGCCACGGCAGCCGCCCCGACCACGCGACGAAGCCGTAGCCGAGCGCGCCGAGCAGCACGCCGACCCACAGCGCGACCAGCGCGATCACGAGCCGCCGGCTGCCCAGCCGCCGTAGCCCGCCCGTGAGCCAGCCGAGCCACGCGGCTTCGCGCGCGGCGTCCGGCGCATCGGTTTCGTCGGGCACCGCGACGCTCGCCTGCGCATGCCGTGCGATGCCGAGCCGGATCGAGCCGACCGTCACGACGTCGTTCGGCGTCAACGAGCGGCGGCCGGTGCCGAGCGGCTCGTCGTTGAACAGCACCGGCGCGCCGGCGTCGCCGCCGTGGTTCTGCACCGTCACCGCGAGCGCGCCGACCTGCAGGCACACCTGTTTCGCGCCGATCTCGCGATCGGGCAGGATCACCTCGCAGTCGGCCGCCGTGCCGACCCAGTTCGCGCCGCGCGCGAGCGACATCGTGCGGCCGTACATCGGCCCGCTCAGGAAGCACAGGTTCCACGGCGACGCGAGCGCGGCGGCCGAGCCGGCCCCGGCGCCCGCCGCGCCGCCGGGCAATGCGCCGTCGCCGTGCGGATCAATGATGCTCGTCGACATGCGTGACCACTCCTGCGGTCGTCGCCGCGGGCTGCGACGCCGCCGCATCCTTCGGCGGCGGCAACGCGGGCGGACCGAATTTCGTGCCGGGCAGCGGCTTCGGCGTCAGCGGCACCGTGACGTCGTTGTCCGGCGGGCGATACATCGACATCCCTTCCTGGTTCGCCGGACCGTCGACGCCCGGATTCACCGGCGAGCCGTCCGGCGCATACATCGACGCGCTCGTCACGACCCGCGGCGTCAGCAGGTAGAACCGCTCCATGTGGTTGCCCGACTTGTCGGTGTACTTGAACAGGTTGCCGATCAGCGGGATGTCGGACAGCCAGGGCACGCCGCTCTTGTTCAGCCTCACCTCGTCGTCGTTGAAACCGGCGATCAGGAGGCTCTTGCCTTCGTCGATCATCGTCTTGGTGACGATGTTGCGCTGCTGGATCACCGGCACGTTCGACACCGCCTGCCCCGGCACGATGTTGCCGTCCTGGATGTCGATCGACATCATCACGCTCTGCGGGTTGCCCGACACGGCCGCCGCGTTGCGGATCGCCTCGTCGACGATCATCGGCGTCACCTTGATGCTGGTGCCGGTCGTCACGCTGTACAGCGACGAATCCTGATAGCCCGGCACCTGCACGTAGAACTGCGTGAGGTTCTCGAGGATCGCCTCGGTGTTGTCGAGCGCGAGCACCTTCGGCTTCGATCGCAGTTGCGCCTGGCCTTTCTGCGCGAGCGCGTTCACGCGCGTGAGCAGGTAGTTGCGCAGCGACCCGCCGATCGACGCGGTCAGCGCGATGCCGGTCGGCATGAAGGCGCCCGTCTGCCCGGTTTCCGACGTGCCGATGCCGAACGTCAGCGGCGGATTGCCGGCGCCGTTGTACTGCGTGTTGCCGTTCAGCGCGTTCTGGCCGTTGCCGATCTGCACGTCGCCGTGCGTCGTGTGCAGGCGCCAGTCGATCCCGAGGCTGTCGAGCGAATCCTCGTTGATGTCGATGATCGTCACGTTGATCTCGACGATGCGCGGCCGCTCGTCGAGCTGGCCGATCAGCGACTGGTAGCGGTACATGTTCTCCGGCAGGTCGCGCACGATCACCGCGTTGATCGCCGGGTCGGCGACGATCTGCGGCAGCGTGTCGCCGCCGCCGTTGTTCGAGAACGGCGAGAAGCCGCCGCCCATGCCGCTGTCCGCCCCGCCATAACCGCCCTGCCGCGGGCCGCCGGAAATGTCGGGAAAGTCGAGCCGCGGCACCGCGATCGTCAGCCCCGAGCCGAGCTTCACCTGGCGCGCGGCCTGCCCGAGCGGCGTGCTGGACGGCGCCGCGGTCGTGCCGCCGCCCTTGCCGAACAGCCGGCGCAGGATCGTCGCGACGCCCGGCACCGTCACTTCCTTGCCCGAGCGGTTGATCGTGAAGTCCGACGCCCAGCCGTATTTCAGCCGGAACGCGCGGATGTCCGCATGCGCGCCGTTCGCCGACGGATCGCCGACCGAGCCGACCGCCTGCCGCACGAGCTCGACATAGCGGCGCGGGCCGGCCACGTACACGCTGTTCGCGCGATCGTTGATCACCAGCGTGTAGCGCTTGTCCGGAATCTGCATCGCCTGCAGCGCGCGGCCGATTTCGCCGGACGCATTCGGCGGGATCGGGATCATCTGCGTCTGCGACTGGTCGGCCGGATCGACGTACAGGAACGAGCCGTCGTAGTACCACGTGAGCCCGTAGGTCGAGCAGATCGTGTCGAGCGTCTGCTGCGGCGTGCCGGAGAAGCGGCCGCTGATCACGCCGTCGACCTTCGGGTCGACCACCGCCGTCACGCCCTGCGACGACGCGAGCTCGCGGATGAAGTCGCCGATCTTCTTGCCGTTTGCGACGATCGTGAACGGCTTGTTGCGCCAGCGCAGGTCCGCGGCGCGCGCATGCTGCGCGGGCGCCATGCACAGCGACGCCGTGAGCAGCGCGGTCGCGCACACGGCAAGCGCGGCCCGTTGCAGGCTGCGCGGTTGAAACCGGATCGAGGCGACGCGTCGACGCATCAAAGGACTCCTGTGGAAGAAACGAACATGCGTTCCAGCGCCTGCTGCGCGAAGCGCAGCACTTCGCCGCCGAGCCAGCCCGACAGCAGCACGAGCGCGACCATCACGGCGATCAGCCGCACCGCGATGCCGATATTGGCGTCCTGCACCTGCGTGACGGCCTGCAGGATCGCGACGACGAGGCCCGTGACGGTCGCGATCAGCACGATCGGCAGCGACAGCAGCAGCACGAGCATCAGCGCCTGGCGCGTCAGGTCGAGGATCGTCGAGCTCGTCATTGCACGGCTCCCGGCGCGCGCACGTCGGCGCCCGCGCCGACCGTGCCGTCGTCCGGCGGGTTCTTCACCCAGCCGACCGTATGCAACTGCACGTCCTCCTCGACTTCCTGGTACGACAGCACCGCGAGTTCGGGCAGCACCGGCTGCAGGATCGTCTTCACGTAGCGGCGCGCGCCGAGCGCGACCATCACCGCGAGCCGCACGCCACCCTGCGCGTTGCCGTGGCCGCCGGGGCCGGCCGCCTGCGCGGCCTGCACGATCGCGCGCACCTGTTCGCCGATGTCCTGCTTGACCGCGCTCGACAGCGCGAGGAAATTGCCCTGCTTGGTGCGCATCACCGCGCTCTCGATCCGCTCCTGCAGGTTCTGCTCGAACAGCACGACCCGCAGCTGGCGCGCCGTGCCCGCATGGCGATCGGTGATCATCCGGCGCAGGTCGACGCGCACGAGCTCGACCAGCGCGATCACGTCGTCGGGCTCGTTCGGCGCCCACGTGATCAGGCTCTCGAAGATCACGCGCAGGTTCCGGATCGGCACCTGTTCGGCGAGCAGCCGGCGCAGCACTTCGGTCACGCGCTGCAACGGCACGAGCCGCGTCAGTTCGCCGACGAGCTCCGGATGATCGCGGCGCACCAGATGCACGAGCGCCTGCGTCTCCTGGATGCCGAGCAGCTCGTCCGCATGCTGGCGCACGATCTGCTCGACGTGCGCGGCCAGCGCGCTCTCGCTCGACAGCCACTTGCCGTCCGGCGCCGCGCCGTCGGGCTTGATCCACAGCGCGGTCGCGAACGGGCCGAACGCCTCGGCCGGCTGGCGCTCCGCGCGCTCCGGCAGCGGCGCGACGCCGTCCCACAGCAGCCAGCCCGGCTTCAGCGCGCCGTGCGCGACGAGCACGTCCTGCAGATAGATCCGGTACGTGCCGGCCGGCGCGCCTTCGTCGTCGTTCAGCGTGATGCGAGGGAATACCGTGCCGATGTCCGCGTCGACGCGCGCCTTCGCGCTCGACAGCGCCGCCTGCAATTGCGCGAGGTTCAGGTTCGTGCGCAGGTCGTCGGACAGCGACACCGCGATCAGCGACGTGACGCCCGCCGCGTGCGACACCTTCGCGGGCTGGCCGTCGTCGGCCGCACCGACGCGCCCCGCGACATGAATCAGGTTGAAGCTCGGCGCGGACGTCTTGCGCTTCAGTTGCGAGAACGCGAAGGCGCCGAGGCCGAGCGCGATCAGCGCGAACGACCATTTCGGGAAACCGGGCACGACGAGAAAACCGCTCAGCACGAATGCCGCGATCAGCAGCGCGCGCGGATGCGCACCCAGTTGCTCGCCGAGCTGTTCGCCGAGCTGGCGCTGCCGCGCATCGCGCGTCGCGACGCGCGTCGTCACGATGCCGGCCGCGATCGACACGAGCAGCGACGGAATCTGCGACGCCATCCCGTCGCCGACCGTCAGGATCGCGTAACGCTGCAGCGCTTCGCCGATGTCCATCCCGTGCATCAGCGTGCCGACCGCGATCCCCGCGACGATGTTGATGAACGCGATCACGAGGCCCGCGATCGCGTCGCCCTTCACGAACTTCATCGCGCCGTCCATCGCGCCGTGCATCTGCGATTCCTGCTCGAGTTTCTCGCGGCGCTCGCGCGCTTCGTCGGCGCTGATGATGCCCGCGCGCAGGTCCGCGTCGATGCTCATCTGCTTGCCGGGCATCGCGTCGAGCGAGAAGCGCGCGCCGACTTCGGCCACCCGCTCCGACCCTTTCGCGATCACGATGAACTGCACGACCGCGATCACGAGGAACACCACGCCGCCCACCACCACGTTGTTGCCGACCACCAGCCGCCCGAACGCGTCGATCACGTGGCCGGCGTTCGCATGCAGCAGGATCAGCTTGCACGACGCGATGTTCAGCGCGAGCCGGAACAGCGTCGTAAACAGCAGCAGCGCCGGAAACGACGAGAAGCTGACCGCCGACGGCACGTAGGTCGACACCGTCAGCAGCACGACGCTCGCCGCCAGATTCAGCGAGATCATCCCGTCGAGCGCGGCCTGCGGCAGCGGCAGGATGAACAGCGCGACGACCGCGACGATGAAGGTCGCGAGAAACAGGTCGGCGCGCGGCGACGCGCCCCCGAGGCGCCGTCCGGACACGCCGCGGCCGGCGGAAAACAACCGCTGCCAGTCGCGGGGGAGCGCCTTCGGTTCAGCCATCGTGCCGTCGTCCTGTCGTTATCGCCGGCTGGCACGGGCAACCCTTCCCCGTGCTGCGCGGACCGTTGAATGGGACGAGTGTAGCGACGGGAAACGGCCGAAAAAGAAGCGCGCCTCGTAGCGTGAAAGCGCGTTTTCCTCAGACGATCGAATCGGACTACGAAACCCGGCGGCCGGCTCGGGCACGCGCCGCCGGAACCGCTTCCATCGCGCGCCGGGCCGCCGGCGCGCGCCTGCGGCAGGGGTCGGGTCAGGACGGCAGCCGGCGCGCGGCGAGGTACGCGAGCTGCGCGCGGTTCTGTACGTTGAAGAGTTTTTCGAGCGAGCGGATGTGGTGCCCGACCTTGTGCAGCGACGTGCGCAGCGCGCTCGCGATCTCCTGGTCGGACAGCCCGTGCACGAGCCGGTCGAGCACCTGCTGCTGCTCGTCGCCGAGCGCGAAGCCGCGCATGCGCGCGACCCGCGCCTCGAGGAACGGCAGCGCGACGCGATGCACGGCCAGACTGACCGACAGCGCGCCGCCGATCACCCGATCGTCGATCCATTCGGTGCCGTGCGTTTCCGACGTCACGTTTACCGCGACGCGCAGGTCGAGCCGCGGCGCCGACAGGCTGAAGATCACGCCGCTGTTCATTGCGTGCGCACGCAAGTGGCCGGCGAGCGCCAGCACCTTGCGGTCGCCGCTGCCGTGCGCGGCCGCCTCGATCTCGTCGAGCCGCCACGCGACCGGGAAGCCGCTTTGCCGCACCTGCGCGAAGCGCGGGTCGCTTTCGTACAGCATCCCTTCGATGAACGGCTGCATGAACGTCGCCGGCGCGAGGTCGCGCAGCAGATGCGCGCGCAGAATGCGCCGCCCGATCATTTCGTACGCGCCGTAACCGAGCGTACTGAATCCGATTTGCCGCAATCGCGCATGGCATTGCGCGAAATCGAATGACGCAAGGTCGGTTTTACCGGACGCGATTTGAATACCGGTAAAAACGTCACGCTCGATTGCGTGATATTCGTTCGAATAAGCGGCGGCGGCCGCTATATCGGCTTGTGAGAACCACTCGACGCGTGGTGCGCCGTCAGCATATGTCATGAGGAGCCCGCCCTTTCCCAATATGTGAAACTGCGCCCCGTCACGATCTGGTCTTTTCTTTATGATTTTCTGGTCGTCGTTATATGCGCACGAACATGAACCTTTCGCCGCAATTAGTATTACGGCATATTACCCACACACCGGCATTTTTGTACAATGCCCCCGCGTTTCGTCAGGGATGACGATCGGCGCATATCACAACGATGCTCGGTCGCACCACCGCGAATGCCGTACACGATACGGCCGCCGCCAGGCGATGCGCGTCGATTCCGAGGGATGGCTCATGTCCGATATTGCATTGCATGAAGAAGCGGTCGCCCCAACCACCTTGTCCCGCTCGTCGCGCGGATTGAACGCCTGCGCGGACACGCTGCGCGAGCGCACCGTGCAGGTCGTCTGGTGCGACGACGTGAAACGCGGCGACGTCGCGCAGCCGCACGCGCCGAAGCTCGGCGTCGCCGATACGCTCGCGCACGCACAGAGCACGGCCGAGCGCAACCGGATCGTCACGAGCCTGCTGCATCTGACAGGCTTCTCGACGTTCGCGTACTTCGCCCTCGAATTCGCGCGCGAGCGCGTCGAAAGTCTCTACCTGCACGAAGCATTCACGCCGGCCACCTATCGCGGCGACTACGTGCGCCACAACCATCACGACGTCGATCCGCGCACGCTCGGCGCGCGCGTGTGCAACATGCCGATCGTGTGGGACCTGCAGCAATTGCGCCGCGAACACCGTGAGCGCGACGACGACTCGTGCGTGAGCCCGGCCGCGCTCGACGGCTTCCTGCAGACGATGCAGGACGACGGGATGTGCAGCGGCATCATGTATTCGATGGCCGTGCCCGGCACGCGGCTGCACGCGTTCATGAGCTTCACCGCGCCGCGCCGCACGCGCGAATGGATCACGCCGGCGACGATCGAGCAGGCGCTGTCGATCGGGCTGTCGGTACACAAGTTCGCGTCGCCGCAACTGATCTCGACGTCGCGCGAGCGCGCGGTCAACGGGCTCACGCCGTTCGAGCAGGAGCTGTTGCTCGGCATCGCCGAAGGCGCGTCCGACAAGGAGATCGGCCGGCGCCTCGACACCAGCGCGCACAACGTCGACTATCACCTGCGCAAGCTGCGCAAGCGCTTCGGCGTCGCGAACCGGATCCAGCTCACGTACCTGACGTCGAAGCTCGAGCTGATCTGACGCGCGGGCGACGGCGCGGCGCAGTTTCGTTTCGCCGATCGCGTAAACGCACATGCCGGCCTCGCGGGCCGGCATGTGCGGGTTGCGGCGCGGCGCCGGGCCGGCGCCGCTTCCTCGTGGACGGCCGCCGTTACTTCAGCAGCGTCATCTGCACGACCTTTACGATCACGAGCCCGACCGCAATCACCAGATAGCCGCGCAGGACGGCCATCCAGATCCGCGTCGCGAGCGTCATGTTCTGCGGCTCGAGCGTGTCGAGCGGCGGCATGCGCCACGTGTCGCGCAGCGAACGATCGACGGCCGGCTCGACGACGCGCTTGTTGCGGCGAATCAGTACCGTCGCGAGATAGCCGGCGATGGCGAGCACGGTGCCGCCCACCAGCACGTCGACGATCGCCTCCCCGCTGATGTCCGGATACATCACCGACGCGGTCAGGATGATCGACAGCAGCACCAGCACCCAGATCACCGCGCCCGTGAACACGTTGAGCTTCGTCGAGTTGACCCAGGGCCCAAGCACCTGACGGTCGTTGCACAGCACGAGCAGGAACACCGTCGCGCTCGGCAGCAGCACGCCGGCCAGCGTCTGCACGGCTTCCGTCAACAGGCCGAGCGGGCTGCCCGGAATCAGCACGAGCGTGGCCGCCGCCGCGACGATGCCGAAGTAGACGAGATAGAAGCCCTTCGCGTCGGTCACGCCGCGGTGCAGCGAGTGACGGATCTTGAACACGTCGCCGATCGCGTACGCGGTCGACAGCGACACGGCCGCCGCGCCGATGATGCACGCGTCGAGCAGCGCGATCGCGAACAGCGTCGCGCTCGTGCGGCCCGCATACTTCTCGAGGCCGGCGATGATGCCGCCCGCGTCGGTGAAGTTGCCAGCTTCCGGATGGCCGCCGAACAGCGCCGAGCTGAAGCCGATCATCGCGACCGCGCCGACCAGCACGAACGCGATGCCGATCCACAGATCGGCTTTTTCATACTTCATGAAGCGCGGCGTGATGCGCTTGTCGATCACGTAGCTCTGCTGGAAGAACAACTGCCACGGCGCGACCGTGGTGCCGACGATCCCGATCACGAGCAGCATCACGTCCGACAGCTTCGCGTGCGCGGGCCAGTTCGGCACGAAGAAATCGCGCGTCATCTGCGCGACGGGCGGGTGGATCGACACGAGCACCGGCACGAGCAGCAGGCTCAGCACGCACAGCCCGATCGCGAACCGCTCGAAGCGCCGGAAATCGCCGGTACTGACCGCGGCCATCGTCAGCGCGGCGGCCACGCACACGCCGGCCACCTTCGGCAATCCGAAGAAATCCAGCACGAACGTGATGCCGATGAATTCGGTGACGATGGTCAGCGCGTTGAGCAGGAACAGGTCGATCACGCTGAACGCGCCCCAGAACTTGCCGAAGCGTTCGAAGATCAGCCGCGCATGGCCGACGCCCGTGACCGCGCCGAGGCGCAGCACCATTTCCTGGTTCACGTACAGCACGGGCACGAGCAGCAGCAGCGTCCACAGCAGCGTCGTGCCGTAGTTCTGGCCGGCCTGCGTATAGGTGCCGAATGCGCCGGCGTCGTTGTCGCCGACCATCACGATCAGGCCCGGGCCGATGATCGCGAGCAGTGTACGCAGGCGCGCCCACCACGTGCCGCGTGCGCCGGTGTCGTGGTGCGGGATCGTGCCGAGCGCACCGCGGATGTCGCCCAGGTGGGCGTCGTCGAGCACGGCGCTGCGGTCGACCGCGATCGGTGGAGAGACGTTGGAGGGCGTGGACATGATGTGTTCCGTACGGCTAAGGGTTATGCGATTCGATGAGCGTGCGACCTTGGCATGCGCGCGGGACGGCCGCTCGAAGGCGGCCGCACGTGCGCATGCCGAGGCGCGCTCGGCGTGTCTCTTTCAGCGGATCAACGCTTTCAACTGGTTCAGCAGGCGGGAGAACACCCGCGGACGGGCGTCGAGCGTCAGCATCGCGTCGTAGTGGGGGCGCGATTCCGTGACGTGCGGAAGGGTCGACAGCAGAAGGCCGAAGTTCATGGTCTGGCTCCGTGCGGCGACGGCAGGCGTGCCGGCCGCGTCGTGGGCGCGGGGCCAGCCAGGGGCCTGAACGACGTGTCAGGCTAGTCGGCCGGCGTGTCCCCGCGACCCGGGTTCAAAAGGGTCTGCGTATGCAACGGGCATAAGGGACAACAACTGTCACTGTCGTTCATGGCGGCTCCTGTACGGTGTTCCGGGGAACACGGTTGACCGCCGTCCGGCGTGCGGGCCGGCATTCGCGCGCCCGGGAAACGGATGCGCGAACGCGGCCGCCTGCCAGGCGGCGGTGAAACCGGACAACGCATGCGAGAACGCATCACGCTAACCGGCGCGAATCAGGGTGCACGTAGGGAGTTGCTGCGGAAATACTGCTGCGCGCACCGTTTGCCCGGGAGACAAACGGCGGCTTCGATGAGGCGCGGACGTCGGTCGCTCAGGCGGAAATTTCGTTCGAAGATCGACTACTGCAGGCGTCCAAGGCGGCGGCCCCAAGAGTGAAGATGGCGGATTCTATGGACCGCGCGAAAGTGAAGTCAACCCCTCGAAACCCCGTTTTTCGAAATAAATTTCCCGCATGACGCAACTGAAAGATTTGCCCTTGAATTGACGTACCGAAACCTTTCAGCGGGCGATGACGCGATCGCGCGCCGATGCGTGCAAGCAACGGTGCGGCGCAACGCGCAACCACCCGCTTTGCCGTTGCCGGGCGGGCGTGTGGCGGCCCTGGGCCGCCGCGACGCGCACACCACACGGCGCAACCGTCATGCG
This sequence comes from Burkholderia sp. 9775_39, assembly GCF_015712225.1. NCBI lineage: Bacteria > Pseudomonadati > Pseudomonadota > Betaproteobacteria > Burkholderiales > Burkholderiaceae > Burkholderia > Burkholderia sp. 9775_39. The sequence continues at coordinate 35,457 of NZ_JACCQC010000030.1, forward strand.
TTTTCTACTTGCGCCGCAGCAAAAGTCGCGACTACAATCCGCCCCAATTCATCACGGGAGTCCCTCCGTGGATACATGCTCTAGTTGCAGTTCGATGCCGGTCCAGGCCGGCCAAGCCATCGCGAGATAGCAGCCAGACGCATGTCTTTCGCCGCTAGCTCGCACTCGTCGGGTTAGCGCGCCTCCATCCGGGCCGGCCATCGCCGGTTCGGCAGTCGCACGCTCCGTTATGTTCCATCCTCCGATCGCAGGCCGCGTCACGCACCCGCGCTCGATCACGTCGTCCGGCGTCCGCCGGACGGAACGGAGGCAGCGTCATGTTCGTTCAATCGTTCGCGGTCAAGCTCAAGCGCGTCGTACACGTCGCGTGCGACCGCTCTTTTTCCGGCCGCTCGCCGCTCGCCCGGGCATTCAGCCGCTGGCGCGGCCGGGCCCTCGCCCACGTGCCGACGGCGCCCCGCCCGCTCGATTGCGTGCTGATCGCCGCGACGGCGGCCGCGCTCGCGCTCGCCGCGCTGCTGTGCTCGGTCGCGCCGCGCGTCGGCTTCGCGCAGGTCTGGCGCGTCGGCGGCTGGCTGCCGTAAGCCCTGCTCCGTGCGGGCCGTCTCGCCATGCGTCCCGCATCACGTTCCCGTTTCTTCAGCCAAACTAATCAAACTGCCAACGGAACCCAAATGAAGAATCACCTCGCACCCGTCCCGCGCAAGCGCCGCCTCGATGCGCTCACCGCGCTGCTGCTGTCGCTCGCCGCCGCGCCCGCATTCGCGCAAGCATCGTCGCCCGCCGCTGCCGAACCGGCAGCCGGCGCGAGCGATGCCGCCGCCCCCGCGCAACAGGCCGCCGATGCTGCCGCGCCCGCTCCGACCGGCTTCTGGGAGCGCTCGAACCTGCTCGGCAACATGGGTGGCCTGCGTGACGTGCTCGACGAGCACGGCGTCACGCTGAGCCTGCAGGAGACCAGCGAGTACCTGTACAACACGTCCGGCGGCACGGGTCGCGGCGGCGCATATCAGGGGCTCACGCAATTCGGTTTCAACATCGACACCGGCAAGGCGATCGGCCTGCCGGGCGGCACGTTCAACGTGTCGGGGCTGCAGATCCACGGCACCAACCTCACGCAGCGCTACCTGCAGACGTTGCAGACCGCCACCGGCATCGAGGCGAACTCGACCACGCGCCTATGGGAACTCTGGTACCAGCAGTCGCTGCTCGACGGCAAGGTCGACGTGAAAGTCGGCCAGCAGAGCGTCGACCAGGAATTCATGGTGAGCCAGAACGCGGCGACGTTCATGAACGCGACGTTCGGCTGGCCCGTGCTGCCCTCCACCGATCTGCCGTCCGGCGGCCCCGCGTACCCGCTGTCGTCGCTCGGCGTGCGGCTGCGCGTGAAGCCGGCCGATGCGTGGACCGCGATGGTCGGCGTGTTCGACGGCAACCCGGCCGGCCGCAGCGACGGCGACGCCCAGGTGCTGAACGCACACGGCACCAACTTCAACCTGCGCAGCGGCGCGTTCGTGATCGGCGAGGTGCAGTACGCGCTGAACGCGCCGCCCGCCGACCCGAAGGCGCCACAGCCGGCCGGCCTGCCCGGCACGTACAAGCTCGGCTTCTGGTATCACTCGCAGCACGCGGACGATCCGCGCTACGGCACCGACGGGTTGTCGCTCGCCGATCCGGCGAGCAACGGCACGCCCGCCACGCATCGCGGCAACTACGGCTTCTATGCGGTCGCGGACCAGATGGTGTGGCGGCCGTCCGCCGACAGCCCGCGCTCGGTCGGCGTGTTCGCGCGCGTGATGGGCTCGCCGGGCGACCGCAATGTCGTCGATTTCGCGGCCAACGCCGGCGTGACGCTGAAGGCGCCGTTCGCCGGCCGCGACAACGACGTCGCCGGCATCGCGATCGGCTACGCGAAGATCGGCTCGCATGCGCGCGGCCTCGACGGCGATACCGGCGTGTACACGACGCCCGGCTATCCGGTGCGCCGCGCGGAAACCGTCATCGAAGCGACCTACCAGTACCAGGTCGCGCCGTGGTGGCAGGTGCAGGCCGACCTGCAGCACTTCTTCCGTCCGGGCGGCGGCATCCCGAACCCGAACGCGGCCGGCGCGCGCATCGGCGACGAGACGGTGGTCGGCGTGCGCACGACGATCACGTTCTGACGCGCGCCGCATGAAAACGCGGGCCGGACGGCCGCTTGCGCGACGGTCCGGCCCGTGCGATTGCTCGCCGTGTGGGCACGCGGCCCGCACCGCGCACCGCACCTTACTCGCCGTACAGCCCGAGCAGTTTCAGCGTGACGCCGTTGGTCCAGCCGAAGCCGTCCTGCAACGGATATTCGCCGCCGCCTCCGCCGCCCGTGCCGGTACCCTCGACCACGTACTTCTCGACGAGCTTGCCTTCGGTCGCATACACATGCTTCACGTCGGACAGGAAACGCGTGCCGATGTCCTTCGCGAGCGCCGGTTCGCCATAACGGCGCAGCCCGTCGATCGCGATCCACTGCAGCGGCGCCCAGCCGTTCGGCGCATCCCATTGCTGGCCCGTGTTCTCGGTCGTCGTCGCGAGACCGCCCGGCTGCAGCAGCGTCTTGCGCACTTCGCGCGCGGTCGCCTTCGCACGCTCCGGCCACGCGACGCCTGCAAACAACGGATACAGCGCGGCCGCCGTCACGCCGTCGCGCGGCTTGCGCAACTGCCAGTCGTAGTCGCCATAGTAGCCGCGACGGTTCCACAGGTAATGATTGATCGCAGCCGCACGCTTGCCCGCGCGCGCTGAAAAATCGGCCACGCATGCGATGTCGCGCGTGACCGCGCAGCCCTTCACGATCGTCGTCTCGAGATGGAACATCAGGCTGTTCAGGTCGACCGGCACGATCGACGTCGTGCGGATCGTCGCGAGCGTCTTGCCGTCGCCGAACCACCGCGAGCTGTAGTCCCAGCCGCTTTCGGCGCCCGCGCGGAGGTCGCGGTACACCTCGTTCGCCGGACGGGACGGCACCGACTTCGCGGTCGTCACGTCCTCCAGATACGACTCGTCGCGCGGCGTATCGCTCGCATCCCAGTAGCGGTTCAGCACGGCGCCGTCGGGCATCGCGACCACGTGGCGCGCCGCCTGCCCGCGCGGCGTCGTGGTCTCGCCCTGCATCCAGTACGCATGTTCCTTGCGCAGCGCCGGCAGGTATTTCTGGTAGACCTTGTCGCCCTCGACCTGCGCGGCGAGCGTGACCATGTACGCGAAGAACGGCGGCTGCGAGCGGCTCGCGTAGTACGTGCGATTGCCGTTCGGGATGTGGCCGACCGTATCGATCAGGTATGCAAAGTTGTCGAGCATGTCGTCGACGAGATCCTCGCGCCCCGACACCTGCAACCCGAGCATCGTGAAATAGGTATCCCAGTAGTACCCTTCGCGGAAACGGCCGCCCGGCACGACGTACGGCTTCGGCATCGGAATCAGCGAACTGTACTGGGGCACCGTGACGCTCGTGCGCGTGAGCTGCGGCCACAGCCAGTCGATGTGCTGGCGCAGCGTCTGGTTCGGCGGCGGCGTCACGCCGCCTGCCGGGGGCGGCGTGAAATGCTGGTCGACGAACGCCTTCAGCGAGAAGCCCGGCTGCGATTTCTGTTGCTGATACAACTGCACGATCGTCGTGGGGTCGGTATCGGGCGTTGCGTCGACGAAGGTCTTCTGGTCGGGATAGAGCTGCGCGGTCTGCACCGCGACGAACAGATCGCCGTAGAGCTGGCTCGGCGGCGGCGGCAGCGTGCCCGACGCGGGAGCGGCAGCCGCTGCGGTGGTAGCCGGTATCGCGGACTGGCCGACCGCTTGCGCGGCGGCCTGGTTCGCATTGTCGGCCTGCGCGGCGCAGCCGGCGACGGCGAGATACGCGATGGCCAGTGCGGCGGCCCAGCGCAGACGCGGCGCGGGCGGTGACTGACGCGACGAGAAGCGAGATGCAAGCGGTGCGGCACGACGTGACGTCATGGCGTGTCCCCTCCTTTCGATGGTGAGTGGATCGGCACGAGGTCTCGTTCGCGCGCGCGTTCGTCTCGATGGCCTTCGATCGATACGCGTCATGTTGTGGTGCGAATGGGTCCGACTGTCGCACGAAACATGCATCTCAAGCAAGTTTCGATTCGCGCGATTCCCGGAGATAACCGCGCACCGCCCGCCACGCCCGCGCTTCGAGCGCGTGCGCATCGGTTTCGCCGCGCGCGCCCGCCGCATCGACGATGCCTTTCACGATCGCGAGCAGATCGTGCGCAATCACGTCGGGCGCGGCGACGCGCGGCGCATCGCGCAACCGGAGCGCATGCAGCAAGGTCGCGTGGATGCGGTCGACGACGCGCGCGTTGCGCACACCGAGCGGCAGCCGCGCCTCCTCGAAATCGATCAGCCGCGCGAGCACCGGCCGGCGCATCTGGTGCGCGACGGCCCCGCGCACCAGCGTGCGCAGCACGTCGTCGCACGACGACAGCGCGGCCGCCCGGTCGACGTCGTCGAGCAGATGCGCACTCTCGCGCTCGACGAGCGCGGCGGTCAGCGCGTCGCGGTTCGGAAAGTATTGATAGAGGGAACCGATGCTCACGCCGGCCAGCGCGGCGACCGCGTTCGTCGTGTAGCCGTCGAAGCCGTCGCGCTCCAGAATGCGCGCGGCGGCCTCGACGATCGCATCGACGGTGGCCACCGAGCGGCGCTGGCGCGGCGCCTTGCGGGGCGACAGCGGGATGCGCGAAGACGAGTCGGACATGGCGGGAATGCGAGTTTCGAATATGAGCAAACGCTCATATTCTAGAAACGCACCGCCACTCCGTCAAAAGGAATCGCCATGACCGGGCAGACGTCGGTCCCGCTCATCGTGTTCGTGCGCGTCGACACGCACGCCGAATGGCGAAAGCGTGGGCGACGCACCGCGCGGGAAGCCGTTCCCCGATCGCAATGTCGGGCGCGTCGACCGCCTGCCCGGCATCGAAAACGCACGTGCGCCCGGCAACGGCGATGCTGCGTCGTTCACCGGTCGGGCAACGCATTCGACACGCACGAGCAATGCGTCGCTTGCCCACGCGCAGTCGTTCTTTCCGCCCCATCCACAGGAAAAGACGACTGTTGCAACATGCGGAACAACTGTTGTCGTACGTGACGCAACGGTCACATTGTGGGCATAATGACGTCTTTACCGCGCGCCCAGCCCATGTCGCCCGTCTTTCTAGCACCGCTCATCGTTGCCTGTGCGTTGTTCATGGAAAGCGTCGACGCGAACATCATCGTCACCGCGCTGCCCGCGATGGCGAGGGACTTCGGGCACAACCCCGTCACACTGAACATCGCGATCACGGCTTACGTGGTCGGCCTCGGCGTGTTCATCCCGATCTGCGGCTGGCTCGCCGACCGCTTCAGCGCGCGCGCCGTGTTCCGCACCGCGATCGGCATCTTCGTCGTCGGCTCGCTGATGTGCGCGGCGTCCAACTCCCTCGGCGTGCTCACGTTCGCGCGCTTCATACAGGGCGTCGGCGGCGCGATGATGGTGCCGGTCGGCCGCATCATCATCTTCCGCGCGGTGCCACGCTCCGATCTCGTGCGCGCGATGAACTACCTCGCGATTCCCGCGCTGTTCGGGCCCACGGTCGGGCCGCTCGTCGGCGGCTTCATCACGACCTATCTGCACTGGCGGATGATCTTCTTCATCAACGTGCCGATCGGCATCTACGGGATCTACCTCGCGAGCAAGCACATCGCGAACACGCACGAGCCCGATCCGGGCCCGCTCGACTGGTTCGGCTTCCTGCTGTCGGCCAGCGGCGCGGCGCTGCTGCTGATGGGTCTCACGCTGATCGACGGTTCGCTCACGTCGCGCTCGAACGCCATCCTCATGTGCGCGGCCGGCGCCGCGATGCTCGCGCTGTACGTGCCGTACGCGCGCCGCAAGGAGCGCCCCGTGCTCGACCTCAGTTTCCTGAAGATCCCGACGTACCACGCGAGCGTCGTCGGCGGGTCGCTGTTCCGCATCGGCCTCGGCGCGGTGCCGTTCCTGCTGCCGCTCGCGCTGCAGGAAGGACTCGGCATGAGCGCGTTCCATTCCGGCCTGATCACGTGCGCGTCCGCGCTCGGCGGCGCGGTCAGCCGCTCGACGGCCACCCATACGCTGCGCCGCTTCGGCTTTCGGACCGTGCTGATCTACAACGCGGCATTCGCGGGCCTCGCGATCGCCGCGTATGGCGTGTTCCATCCCGGCATGGCCACCTGGGCGATCTGGATGATCGTGCTCGTCGGCGGCATCTTCCCCGCGCTGCAGTTCACGAGCCTGAATTCGATGATCTACGCGGACATCTCGCCGCGCGACGCAGGCCGCGCGACGAGCCTCGGCAGCGTCGTGCAGCAGATGTCGCTCGGCCTCGGCGTGACGGTGGCCGGCCTCGTGCTGCACGTGTCGCACTGGCTCCAGGGCCATCAGGCGATGGTGTGGTCGGATTTCTGGCCGGCATTCGTGGTGGTCGGGCTGTGCTCGTTCGCATCGATTCCGATCACGCGGCGGCTGCCGCCCGGCGCCGGCGACGAAGTCGCGCGCGGCAAGCGGCAATGAACGGCCGGCGCGACGGCATGGCCGGTCGCGCGGCGCTGGACGAGAACCGGAAAAACAAAAAAATCAGCGAACATCCACACGGGGCCGGTGCACAGCCGCGTGGATGTTCGCTCAGGGCTCCGGGTCTCCCGATGGGGGTTGAGAGTCCCGGATTCGCTTCCTGCGTGCCATGGACATATGTGCGTCGGAAGCGGAATCGTTGCGCGCACTTGTCGTCGCGCCATGAACTGCACTATAGGGAAACTTGCGAAACGCATCTGTCAACCATTGTCAGACGCGTTGCAGCCGCACGTCGCACGCGCGCGCCGCTTTCGCGCTAAAGTGGTTCCCGATCGCCACCCTCGACCGTCCTGCCGATGCTCACGCTCTCGCCCGCCGCCGCCCGCGCACTGCATCTCGCCGCACAGGGCCTGCTCACGCCGCCCCGCCGCAAGGCCACCAAGTCCGACGTGCTCGACACGATCCGACGGATGGCGCAGTTGCAGATCGACACCATCCACGTCGTCGCGCGCAGCCCGTATCTCGTGCTGTTCAGCCGGCTCGGCGATTTCTCGCCGCAGTGGCTCGACGAACATCTCGCCGAGGCGCGCCTGTTCGAATACTGGTCGCACGAAGCGTGTTTCCTGCCGATCGAGCAGTTCGGGCTGATGCGCTACAAGATGCTCGATCCGTCGGGGATGGGCTGGAAATATGCGGCCGAATGGCATGCGCAGAATCGTCCCGAGATCGAACGGCTGCTCGCGCGGATTCGCGCGGAAGGCCCGGTGCGGTCGGCCGATTTCGCGCGCGAGGACGGCGTGAAGGGCAACGGCTGGTGGGACCGCAAGCCCGAGAAGCGTCACCTGGAAGTGCTGTTCACGACGGGCGACCTGATGGTGTCGGAGCGCCGCAATTTCCAGCGTGTGTACGACGTGCGCGAACGCGTGCTGCCCGGCTGGGACGATACGCGCGACCTGCCGCCGCGCGAAGCCGTGCTGCCCACGCTGCTCGACTACACGTGCCGCGCGCTCGGCGTCGTGCGCGCGGACTGGGTGGCCGACTACTATCGGCTGCCGCGCCGCTCGTACCGCGCGGAGCTGGAACGGCTGGCGGAGACCGGCGACCTGATTCCGGTGCAGATCGACGACTGGAAGGAGCCGGCCTACGTGCATCGCTCGCTCGATGCGTGGCTGCCGGCCGCCGCGGCCGACACGTTGCGCTCGACGGTCACGACGCTGCTGTCGCCGTTCGATCCGGTCGTCTGGGACCGGCGGCGCGCGTCGACGCTGTTCGGTTTCGATTACACGATCGAGTGCTACACACCCGAGCACAAGCGGCGCTACGGCTATTTCTGCCTGCCCGTGCTGCATCGCGGCCGGCTGGTGGGCCGCGTCGATGCGAAAGCGCATCGCACGCTCGGCACGTTCGAACTGAAGGCCGTGCACGTCGAGCCGGGCGTGCGCTTCGGCACCGGGCTCGCGGCCGACGTCGCGAAGGCCGTGAAGAAACTCGCGGCGTGGCACGGCACGCCGGAGGTGACGGTCAGGCATGCACCGCCGGAACTGGTGAAGGCGCTGGCCGACACGTAACGCGCACAGGTTCGCGCGGCCGGCCCGCGCGGCGGCGTACGCGCCGCCGGCCGCGGATCAGTCGCGCAGCTTGCGAAAACGCGGCGTGCCGTCTTCGAGACTGCCGTTGAACATGGCTTCCGGCCGCACCCACAGCCCGCGCGCATGCGGCCACAGATGCTCGTAGACGACCACCGATTCCTCGGTTTCGGAATGGCGGGCAACGCCGATGTAGCGGTACAGGCCGCCCTTGTAGTGGCGGTGCGTCGCGAGCTGTTCGGCTTCCTGTTCGGTCATGGTGTGCTTCTCTTCGGCAAAAACGGAAAGCGCGTATTGTATGCGCTGCGCCGCCCGTCAGCGTGTCGTGTAGATGTCGGGGCGGCGGATCTCCATCAGCCGCTCGGGGTTCGCCGGCGGGCCGAAACCGACCGGCCGGTACAGCGCGTGCGCATCGGTCGTCGCGAGCATGATGCGGCGCAGCCGCCGCACCATCTCCTGCGCGAATATATGGTCGATCAGCGCTCGGCCGTAGCCGTTGCCGCGTTCGGCCGGCAGCACGAACACGTCGCACAGGTACGCGAACGTCGCCTGATCGGTGACGAGCCGCGCGAACCCGACGAACCGGTCGCCGACGTACGCGCCGAAGCACAGCGAACCGTCGATCGCGCGCTCGACCACGTCGCGCGGAATGCCCTGCGACCAGTACGCGTCGCGATGCAGGAAATCGAAGATCGCGTCGATGTCGAGTTCGCGCTTGTCGGTGGAAAATCTCAGCGTGGCGGGGGTGGCTGCGGGCACGTCTGTTCTCCGGTCGGGACGGAAGGCGGAGCATCGACGATACCGCGCTGGCGAGTGGCGGACAAGGGGCGCAACGATCCACCGCGGACGAACGGTCGTACTCTGCCGGCTTCGATTCGGTGACAATGTCATCGCCCGATAAACCTGCCACGCTGCATCATGACCTACCGCCTCATCGCCTTCGACTTCGACGGCACGCTCGCCGATTCGCTCGACAGTTTTCTCGCCGCGCTGTCGGAAGCGTCGCGCCTGCACGGCTTTCGCGACGCCACGCCCGAACTGCGCCCGGCGCTGCGCGGCATGTCGGCGCGCGACATCATCCGCGCGCTCGACGTGCCGATGTGGAAAGTGCCGCGCGTGACGATCGACATGCGCCGCCTGATGCAGCCGCGTGTCGCGCACGTGCGGCTGTTCCCCGGCGTCGACGAAACGTTCGACGCGCTCGCCGCGCGCGGCATCCGCATCGCGATCGCCACGTCGAATACCGAGGCGATCGTGCGCGACCGGCTCGGCCCGCGCGCCGGCGCGCGCGTCGACCATTTCGCATGCGGGATTCCGCTGTTCGGCAAGGCGCGTCGTCTGCGCGCGCTCGTTCGCGAGGCCGGCGTGCGCGCCGACGAAGTGCTGTACGTCGGCGACGAAATCCGCGATGCCGACGCGGCACGGCGTGCACGGATCGCGTTCCAGGGCGTCGCGTGGGGCTATACGGCGCCCGACGCGTTGCAGGCGCATTGCGCGACGCCGTTGCTGCCGCGCCTCGACGCGCTGCTCGAACGCGTGTAACGCGTTCGCCGCGCCACGCGCGCATGCAGCCACGGCAGCCGCCACGACAACATCACGTCGATGAAATGCGGATGACACGCACCTGCATCTCATGCATTGCATGCGCCACGCGCGCGCAAAAATTGCCGCCACCGCACGCGCATCAGGTACGCGCTACCTGCCTGCGCGCATGCCCATCGATTCGTCTTACCAACCGTTACACAAGCCACAGCACGGTTGCACCTGCTACCCGAGCGCTCTCCTAGAATCAGTCGGGCCGGGAAACACTTCGAACGCCGCCGCGGCAGAGTGGCCATCGAATCCGGCCCGGGCGCGCCCGGTCTCTCGCACAGCGACGGATCACACGATCCGTTTTTCAACCAGAGCCCCGATCGAAAGGAGGTCCCATGAACCGCTTTCCCCCCATCTCGCGCCTTGCCTTGTCTGCCGCCGGCCTGCTTCTCGTCGCCGTGACGGCGACCGCGCAAACCGCGCAACCGGCCCCCGCCGCGTCCGCCGCGCCGGCTGCCACCGCGACGCGCATCCACGAAGCCGACCAGACCTTCATCACGGACGGCACGAAAACCGTGTCGACCCAGCACGACGCCGCGCGCATCGCCGATTCGCGCACGTCGGACAGCCAGGTCAAGGCCTTCGCGCAACGCGTGTCGACCGACGATGCGAAGATCATCCAGGCGATGCGCGCGGCGAGCCCGCGCGGCGTCGACGTGCCGGCCAACGACCCGGACACGACCGTGCTGAACAGCATCAAGAGCTTGCGCGGCGCCGACTTCGACAAGGCCTACATCGAACAGGTCGCGCTCGCCGGCCAGCAAAAGGCGATCTCGGCATTCCAGGCCGAAATCGCATCGGGCCGCGACACCAAGCTGAAGGAAGTCGCACGCCAGGCGCTGCCGATCCTGCAGGCGCACTATGCAGACGCGCAGAAGCTCGCGCAGCGTCATCACCTCGCATCGGCGCAGTAACACGATGCAGCGCCGCGCATCGTGCGCGGCGCACCGCCCCCTGTCGCGTCGCCGCCTCCCCTGCCGGCGGCGCGGCACACGTTACGTCGCCAGCTTCGCGTCGAGCCGCGCACGCACTTCCGGCCATTCGTCGTCGATGATGCTGAAGCGCACCGAATTGCGCTTGCGGCCGTCCGGCATGATCCGTTCGTGACGCACGATGCCCTCCTGTTTCGCACCGAGCCGCAGGATCGCCGCGCGCGATTTCTCGTTCAGCTCGTCCGTCGTGAACTGCACGCGTACGCATCGCATCGTGTCGAACGCATAGGTCAGCAGCAACCACTTCGCTTCGGTATTCGCCCGCGTACGCTGCGCCGATTCGCTCAACCACGTATGGCCGATCTCCAGCTTGCGATTCGTGCGATCGATCTTCCAGAAGCGTGTACTGCCGATGGCGCGACCCGATGCGCGATCGACGATCACGAACGGCATCACGGTGCCGGCCGCGCGGCCCTGCAACGCCGTGTCGATGTAGGCGTCGACCGTCTGCGCGCCCGGCACGACCGTGACCTTCAGGTTCCACAACTCGCCGTCGGCTGCAGCGTCCAGCAGCGCTTGCCGGTCGGACACGTCGAGCGGACGCAGGACGACACGTTCGCCGACGAGGGTCGGTTGTTCGAGGGAAGACGATGCGTCGGTCATGACGGGATTCCGGAAAATGAGGACGATGGCGGCAAAACGCCCATCATACGGTGCCGCTAGCCGAGGTGCGCGGCGAGCCGGCGGCGGATCGCCTTCGCTTCGCCGCGCAATGCATCGGCGAACGCATCGACGAGCAGGCTCTTCGGCCGGTGCTCGGGCACGATCACGCTGACCCGGTACGGAAACGACCGCGTCAGCGGCCGCACGTGCAGATCGCGGCCGACGAAATCGAGCGCCGTGAGCGGGTTGACGATCGCGGCGCCGAGCCCTTGCCGCACGAACGCGCACACCGACACCGCCGACGGCGTATCGACCACCGAGCGCGGCGCGACACCGAGTTGCGCGAACGCCTCGTCGATCAGGATGCGATACGGATCGTTCAGCGACAGGCTCACGAACGGGCGGTCGGCGAGATCGAGCAAGTCGATCGCGTCCTGCGCGAGCAGCGGATGACCGTCGGGCAACACGCACACTTCATCGACTTCGAGCAGCGGCGTGAGCACGGTGCCGGCCGGCGCGACGTCGTGCTCGGTCAGCCCGAGGTCGTAACGCTGCGCGGTGAGCCACTCCTCGAGCACCGGCGACTCCTGCGTCGCGACCGACACGCTGACACCCGCATGCGCATCGTGAAAGCGCCGGCATGCACCGGGCAGGATCGCGTGCGAGAACGCCGGCAGCGCGATCACCGACAATTGCCCGTCGCGGAATTCGCGCAGGCGCGCGGCCGTCGCCGCGACGCGTTCGAGCCCCACATACGCGAGCCGCACGTCGTCGAACAGCGTGAGCGCGGCCATCGTCGGGCGCAGCCGGCCGTGCGCGCGTTCGAACAGCGCGAAGCCGACGACCTGCTCCATCCGCGCCAGCTCGCGGCTGATCGTCGGCTGCGACGTGTACAGCATCTCGGCCGCGCGCGTCGTGCTGCCGGTGACCATCAGCGCACGGAAAACCTCGATATGACGGTGCGTCAGCATGATCGTATATATCAGGAATGAATCGAATGAAGATAAATCGGCATTTTACTGTATAGCCGATCAGGCGCATCATCCCGCTATCCGTTCATTCCATCCGGTTCATCCGCCATGTCTCTCGATTCCCGCCAGCTCGCGACGCTCGCGCAGCAATACGGCACCCCGCTGTGGGTGTACGACGCCGACGTCATCCGCGACCGCATCGCCCAACTGCGCCAGTTCGACGTGATCCGTTACGCGCAGAAGGCGAATTCGAACGTCCATATCCTCAAGCTGATGCGCGAAGAAGGCGCGTGCGTCGACGCCGTGTCGCTCGGCGAGATCGAGCGCAGCCTCGCGGCGGGGTTCAGCCCGGCAGGCGAACCGGAAGGCGTCGTGTTCACGGCCGACCTGATCGATCGCCCGACGCTCGCGGCGGTGCTCAAGCATGGCGTGACCGTGAACGCCGGCTCGCTCGACATGCTCGCGCGCATCGGCGAGCACGCGCCCGGCCACTGCGTGTGGCTGCGTGTGAATCCCGGGTTCGGCCACGGCCACAGCAACAAGACCAACACCGGCGGCCCGCAGAGCAAGCACGGCATCTGGATCGACGACGTACCGCGCGCGATCGAGATCGTGCGCCAGTACGGGCTGAAGCTGGTCGGCATCCACATGCACATCGGTTCGGGCGTCGACTACGGCCACCTGTCGCAGGTGTGCGATGCGATGGTCGATCTCGTCACGTCGCTCGGCCACGACATCGATGCGATCTCGGCCGGCGGCGGCCTGTCGATCCCGTATCGCGACGGCGAACCGCGCGTCGACGTCGGTCACTACTTCAGCCAGTGGGACGCCGCGCGCAAGCGGATCGAACGGCATCTCGGCCACCCGGTGCGCATCGAGATCGAACCGGGCCGCTTTCTCGTCGCCGAAGCCGGCACGCTCGTCACCGAGGTGCAAGCCGTCAACCGTCGGCCGAAGCACGATTTCGTGCTGATCGACGCGGGCTTCAACGACCTGATGCGCCCGTCGATGTACGGCAGCTATCACGCGGTGTCGGTACACGCGCACGATGGCGCGCTGCCCGCCGGCCGGCCGCTCGTCGACCTCGCGATCGCGGGGCCGCTGTGCGAATCGGGCGACGTGTTCACGCAGGATGCAGGCGGCGTGGTCACGCACCGCAAGCTCGCGCAGCCGCAGATCGGCGACCTGCTGTTCCTGCACGACGCGGGCGCGTACGGCGCGTCGATGTCGTCGAACTACAACAGCCGGCCGCTCGCGCCGGAAGTGCTCGTCGATCGCGGCACGCCGCGACTGATCCGCCGCCGGCAGACGATCGGCGAATTGCTCGCGCTCGAAACGTTCGAGTAACCCGCGCCCGGCGTGACGAACGCCCAACGGCCAGGCTTGCCGCTACCGGCAGCCTGGCCGTTTTGCTTTTCGGCATGCCGCCGGATCGCAACCCGGAGCAACCGCGCGAGCGCGCTAGCACCTGATCCTTCGCATCGTGCGCAACCGCAGCAGATCGCTTGCGCCACCTTTCGCGCGCAGAGAAAAACATTCCACATCGCGTGAAAAGTGCACACATCTTTGGAAACACATTCCCTTTTGACAAAACTAAGATTGCCCTCAGTCGCACGGCATTCCTGCCGGATACGCGTCGACGATGCGTCCGGCCCACTCCACTCGCAACGCTGCACGGGCAATCATGAATCACACGCTTGAACGCACTACCGCGCACGCCGGGCTTCGCCACCGCTCGCGCATCTGCGTCCGCCATCCGCACGCGCACCGCACCTTCATCGCGCACGAACGCATGCCGTAACGCACGACATCGCGCACGGCGAACCACCCGCTCGCCGCTCACGCTCCACCGACTCCCTGCTCACGGCGACGCCGCCCGTCGCCGCGGCGTCGCACACCCTGAATTTTCGACAACAACCACGGAGACAACCATGAAGCACTTCACCCCGACGCTCAAGCAAGGCCTCGCAGCCGCCCTCCTCTGCATCGCGGCCACGACGTCGCACGCGGCGGACCTGCTCGACACCATCAAGCAGGCCGGCGTGCTGAAGATCGCGCTGGAAGGCACCTACCCGCCGTTCGACTACCGCAATGCCGACGGCCAGCTCGAGGGCTTCGACGTCGACGTCGCGAAAGCGGTGGCCGCGCGCCTCGGCGTGAAGCCGCAATTCGTGACGACCGAATGGAGCGGGATTCTGGCGGGCCTGCAAGCCGGCAAGTTCGACGTGATCGTCAACCAGGTCGCGATCACGCCGTCGCGCCAGCAGGCGCTCGACTTCAGCACGCCGTACGTGTATTCGTCCGCGCAACTGCTGCAACGGCAAAACGATGCGCGCGCCTTCAAGTCGCTCGACGAACTGAAGGGCAAGAAGGTCGGCGTGACGATGGGCAGCAACTACGTCGATCTGGTCAAGACCGTGCCCGCGATCGACCTGCAGGTCTACCCCGGTACGCCGGAAAACCTGCGCGACCTCGCGGCGGGCCGCATCGACGCGGCAGTCAACGATCGGCTGATGCTCAGCTATCTGATCAAGAACTCGCACCTGCCGCTGCGCCCGGGCTCCGTGCTCGCCGGCGGCGAGGACCGCATGGGCATTCCGTTCCGCAAGGGCAATCCGAAATTCGCGAAGGCGATCGACGACGCGGTCGCATCGCTGCAGCAGGACGGCACGCTGAAGAAGATCTCGATGCAGTGGTTCGGCACCGACACGACGCGGCCCGTGACGCAGTAACGCGGCCCGCCCCGCGCCCGCGCGCACGAACGCGCGGGCGGTCCGGCACACAATCAGGAGACACGCAATGGAAGCAATCGAACTGATCGTTCATACGCTGCCCGTGATGGTCAAGGGAGCGGTGTTCACGTTGAAGTTCGCCGTCGCATCGATGGCGCTCGGCCTCGTCGTCGGGCTCGTGGTCGCCATCATGCGCATCGGCAGCAACCGGCTGCTCGCGAGCCTCGCGCAAGGCTACGTGAGCCTGATGCGCGGCACGCCGCTGCTCGTGCAGATGTTCGTCGTCTACTACGGGTTGCCCGATCTCGGCATCACGCTCGATCCGACCACGGCCGGCATCTTCACGCTGACGCTCAATGCGGGCGCCTACCTGTCCGAGAGCATGCGCGGCGCGATCCTTGGGATCGGCCGCGGGCAATGGGCGGCCGCACACAGCCTCGGCCTCACGCACGTGCAGACGCTGCGCTACATCGTGTGCCCGCAGGCGCTGCGTCTGGCAGTGCCGAGCCTAGGCAACACGCTGATCAGCCTGATCAAGGACACGTCGCTGGTGTCGGTGATCACCGTCACCGAGTTGCTGCGCTCGACGCAGGAAGTGATCGCCGCAACGTTCCAGCCGCTGCCGCTCTACCTCGCCGCCGCCGCGATCTACTGGGTGCTCAGCACACTGCTCACGCGGCTGCAGGGGCGCGTCGAAACGCGCCTCGCGCTGCCGTCCACGCATTGACCGCGCCCGACCTCCCATGAATTCCATCGACGGACAGAACATGATTACGCTCGACAACGTATCGAAATGGTATGGCAAGCATCAGGTGCTCTCGGCCTGCAGCGCGGCGGTCTCGAAAGGCGAAGTGGTCGTCGTGTGCGGGCCGTCGGGCTCCGGCAAATCGACGCTGATCAAGACGATCAACGGCCTCGAACCGTTCCAGAAAGGCAGCATCACCGTCGACGGCATGCGACTCGGCGATCCCGCCGCGAAGCTCGCGCAATTGCGCGCCCGCGTCGGCATGGTGTTCCAGCACTTCGAGCTGTTTCCGCACCTGTCGATCACCGAGAACCTGACGCTCGCGCAGATCAAGGTGCTCGGCCGCCGCAAGGATGAAGCCGTCGAGAACGGCATGAAGCTGCTCGATCGCGTCGGCCTGAAAGCGCACGCGCACAAGTATCCGGGGCAGTTGTCGGGCGGCCAGCAACAGCGTGTCGCGATCGCGCGCGCGCTGTCGATGAATCCCGTCGCGATGCTGTTCGACGAGCCGACCTCCGCGCTCGATCCAGAGATGATCAACGAAGTGCTCGACGTGATGGTCGAGCTTGCGCGTGACGGCATGACGATGGTTTGCGTGACGCATGAAATGGGCTTTGCGCGGAAGGTCGCGCATCGCGTGATCTTCATGGACCAGGGCGCGGTGGTCGAGGACGCAGCCAGCGAGCGCTTCTTCGCGGCGCCGCGCTCCGAGCGCGCACGCGACTTCCTCGACAAGATCCTGCATTGACCGCGCCCCGCCGCCCTGCCTCGAACGACACTCAAAGGAGACATCTTGAACCACCTGCATTCGACCGACACCGTTCTCGCCCATGAAGGCCGCTCGCACGGCCAGCCCGGTTCGCCGGTGAACCCGCCCGTGTACCGCCAGTCGACGCTGCTCTTTCACGGCACCGACGCGCTCGACGCCGTGCGCGGCACGCCGCTCGCGTACGGCCGGCACGGCAGCCCGACCACCCGCGCGCTCGAGAAAGCGCTCGCGCGGCTCGAAGGCGCGCATGCCGCGCTGCTGACGCCGAGCGGCCTCAGCGCGATCACCACCGCGCTGCTCGCGGTGGTGAACCCGGGCGACCATCTGTTGATGGTGGACGCCGTGTACGACCCGACCCGTTCGTTCTGCGACGAAACGCTCGCGCGCCTCGGCATCGAGACGACTTACTACGATCCGGCGCTCGGAGCGGACATCGCGTCGCTGATGCGGCCGAACACGCGCGCGGTATTCGCCGAATCGCCGGGCTCGCTGACCTTCGAAGTGCAGGATATTCCGGCCATCAGCCGCGTCGCGCACCGGCACGGCGCGGTCGTGCTGCTCGACAACACGTGGGGCACGCCGTTGCATTTCCGCTCGTTTTCGCATGGCGTCGACGTGTCGATTCACGCGGCGACCAAATACATCGCCGGGCACTCGGACGTGCTGATGGGGGCGATCCTGACGACCGAGGCGCTCGCGCCGACGGTCACCCGTTTCTACCGGCAACTCGGGATGACCGTCAGCGGCGACGATGCATATCTCGCGTTGCGCGGCCTGCGGACGCTATCGGTGCGGCTCGAGCGGCACCAGCGCAACGCGCACGTGCTGACCGAATGGCTGTCGCGACAACCGGAAGTCGCGCAGATTCTGTATCCCGCGCGCGCCGGCGACGCCGGTCATGCGCTGTGGCAGCGCGATTTCACGGGCGCGTGCGGGCTGTTCGGCGTGGTGCTGCATCCGCAGGCCGACGACGCCATGCGCGCGCTGCTCGACGGCATGACGTGCTTCGGCATGGGATACAGCTGGGGCGGCTTTGAAAGCCTGATCATCCCGTCCAACCCGTCGCGCCACCGCACCGCCACGCGATGGACGGCGGCCGGCCCGCTGCTGCGGATACATGCCGGGCTCGAGCATCCCGACGACATGATTGCCGACCTCGCCGCCGGCTTCGCGAGAATGCGCGCCGTCGCACTTGCCGAAGCATGAAATCCGGCGGCGTCGCGCACGTCGCTTCGCATCACGTTGTCTTCGACGTTTTTCCCTCTCTCATAGCGAGACCATCATGAAAGACACGCTGTTCATTCTGCGCCCCGGCTTCTTCAAGGACGCCGAAGGTCCGTTCTACTGCGGCGATTCGGTTGCCGTCGAAGGGCTGTTGAGCTTCTATCCGCAGCTGCGCGACGCCGTCGACGTCGAATACGTCGACGCACCGCGCCCGCGCCAGCCGATCGTCGCGCTGATCGGCGCGGACAACCAGTCGGCGCCGGTGCTCGTACTTGGCAACGGACGCGCGCCGAACGACGATACCGTCGCGATCCGCGAGCACAACGGCCGGCGCTTCATCGATTCGCCCGCCGATATCCGGCGATACCTGTCGTCGCAGTACGGCGTGGCGCACGTCGCGTAAGCACGCCGGCGCATGCGGCCGGGCGGCTGCACGGAAGGGGCGCGCGATGCGCGGCCCGTTTTGCGCACCGCCGCCGGCCGCACCATCGTTCAGGATGGTGCGTCACCCCGCACGCTGCACGGGCGCCATCTTCGAGAAGTACTTCGCGCCCGCCACGCAGCCGACCACGACGACCGTCACGACCACCATCGACGGCGGCACCGTCTCGTGCAGCAGCCCGGCCGCGAGCAGGAGGCCGAAGAACGGCTGCAGCAGCTGCAACTGGCCGACGCCCGCGATCCCGCCGAGCGCCAGCCCGCGATACCAGAACACGAAGCCGATCAACATGCTGAACAGCGACACGTACGCGAGCCCCCACAGCGCGGCGGCGTCTACTCCGTCGAACGACGCGGGCCAGGTCAGCCACGTGAGCGGCAGCATCAGCGGCAGCGACAACACGAGCGCCCACGAGATCACCTGCCAGCCGCCGAGCTGGCGCGACAGGCGCGCGCCTTCCGCATAACCGAGCCCGCACGCGACGATCGCGGCCAGCATCAGCGCATCGCCGACCACCGACGCCTGCCCGCCGTTGCGCAGCGCAAACGCGGCCACCGCGCCGCTGCCGACGATCGAGAAGATCCAGAACGGCAGCCGCGGCCGTTCGCCGCCGCGCCACACGCCGAACAGCGCGGTCGCGAGCGGCAGCAGCCCGACGAACACGATCGCGTGCGCCGACGTCACGTGCTTCAACGCAAGCGCCGTCAGCAACGGGAACCCGACCACGACACCGAGCGCGACGATGGCCAGCGACACGGCCTCGGCGCGCGACGGCCGCCGCTGCTTCAGCACGACGAGCAGCAGCAGGCCGAGCGCACCGGCGATGGTTGCGCGGGCGAACGTGAGGAACAGCGGGTCGAGCCCTTGTACCGCGACACGCGTCGCGGGCAGCGAGCCACTGAAAATGATGACACCCAGCAGGCCGCTGAGCCATCCGTCGGTCGTCTTTTGCACGGTCGATCCTGAATGGGGAAATGGATGATGGATGACCGATGATCCGCCGCCGGCGAAAACGGCGTAAGCTACAGCCCAATACAATTCAGACAAACTGTACTGGACAACCGGCCGTACAGTTCATCGTTCGCCATGAGCCATTCCGCCCCGATTCCCGCTCCGCCCGCGCCGTCGCGCACGCGCGTGGAAACCGTCATGGATACGTTGCGCGCGCGGATCTCGAGCCGTGCGCTGATGCCCGGCGCGCGCGTGCCGTCGATCCGGATGATGGCCGATGCGCTCGGCGTATCGAAATCGACGGTCGTCGATGCGTACGAACGGCTCGCGAGCGAAGGCGTGCTCGTCGCCCGACGCGGTTCGGGCTTCTATGTATCGGGGCACGCACCGCCGCTCGCGCTCGCGGAACTCGGCCCGCGCCTCGATCGCGCGCTCGATCCGCTGTGGCTGTCGCGTCAGTCGCTCGAAGCGGCGCCGACGTCGGTGAAGCCCGGCTGCGGATGGTTGCCGTCGTCGTGGCTGCCCGACGAAAGCCTGCGGCGCGCGTTGCGCGCCGTGTCGCGCGACGAAGCCGATGCGCTGACCGACTATGCGACCCCGCTCGGCCTGCCCGCGCTGCGCCAGCAGCTTGCGTGGCGGCTCGCGCAGCACGGCGTCCACGCGGAACCCGCGCAGATCATGCTGACCGACGGCGGCACGCACGCGCTCGACCTCGTGTGCCGCCTGCTGCTGGAGCCCGGCGATACGGTCGTGCTCGACGATCCGTGCTACTTCAACTTCCAGGCGCTGCTGCGCGCGCATCGCGCACGGATCGTCAGCGTCCCGTTCACGCCGAACGGCCCCGATCTCGTGCGCTTCGAGCAGGTACTCGCCGAGCACCGGCCGCGCCTGTACATCACCAACGCCGCGCTGCACAACCCGACCGGCGCGACGCTCGCACCGCCCGTCGCGCACCGGCTGCTGACGCTCGCGGCCGAGCACGGGCTGCTGATCGTCGAGGACGACATCTTCGCGGATTTCGAGAGCACGCCCGCACCGCGCCTCGCGGCGTTCGACGGGCTGTCGCGCGTCGTGTCGATCGGCAGCTTCTCGAAGACGCTGTCGGCCGCGATCCGCTGCGGCTATGTCGCCGCGCGTCCGGAATGGATCGACGCGCTCGTCGACCTGAAGCTCGCGACGTCGTTCGGCAATGCACAGATCGGCGCGAACGTCGTGCACCGGCTGCTGATCGACGGCACGTACCGGCGCCATCTCGACAGCCTGCGCGCGCGTCTCGCGGACGCGATGGGCGAAACGATCCGGCGCCTCGCGCGGGCCGGGCTCGGGATCTGGACGGAGCCGCGCGGCGGGTTGTTCGTGTGGGCGCAATTGCCGGACGGACTCGACGCCGCGCGCGTCGCGCGTCATGCGCTGGACCACGACGTGGTGCTCGCGCCCGGCGACGTGTTCAGCGCGTCGCGCAGCGCGACGTCGTACATGCGCTTCAACGTGTCGCGTTGCAAGGGTCCGGCGGTGTTCGATGCGCTGGCGCGGGCGATGGAGGCGGTGCGGGTGGTGGAGCGCGGCGGCGCGCCGGCGAATGCCGGCAGCCGTGTACTGGCCGGCAAGTGACGCGAACCTGCCGCGCAGCGGCGGGATGGCCCGCCGCCTGCGTCACACCTCCCCCGCATGCGCCCTCGCCCGGACCTCGGCGAACGACGTATCGACGAGCAAACGCCCGGTGTCGAACACCGTCTCGAGCGCCTCTTCCCATTCGCCTTCCAGCACGCGATCATCCCACGCGACCGGCAACGTCACCGTCCGATACTCGCCGGTGCGCCAATTGCGCAACAGCGTCAACCGCCCCTGCTTCGAGCGC
This sequence comes from Burkholderia sp. 9775_39, assembly GCF_015712225.1. Lineage (NCBI taxonomy): Bacteria > Pseudomonadati > Pseudomonadota > Betaproteobacteria > Burkholderiales > Burkholderiaceae > Burkholderia > Burkholderia sp. 9775_39. Next base: position 56,500 of record NZ_JACCQC010000030.1, read on the forward strand.
TTGCCCCGATCGGTGACCGGATCCTTGCGAACGTCGTGCCATACGCCCCCACGCCGGATGGCCGAACACTTCATCGCGAAGCGCTGCGTATCGCGGTTCACGCGCTGCAACAACGCACCGCCCATGCCGAACACCACGTTGCCGGCCGCATAGCCGGCATCGTCGAGCGCGGCGAGGATCGCCTCGATCGACTGCTCGTCGACACCGTCGCCCTGGATCACGCGCACGCGGTTCAGCACGCGCCGCCCCTTGCCGTTCACGGTCGAACCGAACGACGCGTCGAGCGCGCGCACGGTCTGCAGCACGATCGTCACCGGATCGCCGGAATCGGGACGCACGACGAGCGTCGCGCCCGAATCGAGCACCGCCTGCCGCAGTTCGCCACCCCACAGATCGAGCGCGGCGAACAGATCATAGGAGTCCGACACGACCGATACGATCGCACCCGGCAAACCGAAGCGCCTGATCATGTTGCGGTACGCATCGGCCTCGCCCTCGCGCCCCCACGACGTGATCGTGCTGTGCTCGGCCGCCGGCACCGAATAGGCGGCCATCGGCTCGCGATAGAAGCGGTTCGCGGCCAGCACGCCGAGCACCGTGTCCGAGCCCATGAAGTTCACGAGGTGCGCGGCGCCGCCGATCGCGGCCGATTCCGCGCTCGACACGCCGCGCGCGCCGAAGTCGTGCAGCTTGAACGGCAGTTGCGCGAGATCGTCGTCGGTCCGTTCGAGGAAGCGGCGAATCGTCTGCCGCAGGTGCCAGCTGCGGGTCGCCACCGTCACCGGATACCAGATGCGTAACAGCATCGTCTCGAGATACGACGCGAGCCAGAACACCTGCGGATCGTCGCATTCGACCGTCATCAGCACGTTGTTCACCGGCACGATCGAGCCTTCCGGCACCGCGCGGATCCTCACCGGCAGGTAACCGTCGTAGTGCTCGACGACATAGCGCCATCCTGCTTCGTTGAACGGCTCGCCGTGCACCGTGAAGAAATCGCGCGCGTCGTCGATCATCGCGTGCGTGACCGGCTTGCACAGGTACTGCTTCAGCAACATCTGCAGGCCGAAGAACAGCGTGCGGTCGTAACGGCCGCCGCGCGATTCGACGTACGAGAACATCGCCGATGCGTCCGGCGGATACTGCAGGAAGTGGGAAGCCTTGTACGAATCCGTGTTGAGAATCGGATTGGCGAGAACCGCGGCAAAGCCGCCGGGATCGTTTTGCATGGCTAGAGCTCCTCTAGGCCGTTGAAGTGCCGCCGCGTCTGTCGCGGCGGACCGATGCGGGGAATCAGCGCGTCACAGCTTCCCCAGGAAGTGATACGCGATGTCGAAGTGATCCTCGAACATCACGTTGCGCATCTGCGCGAATTCGTTGAGCGGGACCCAGCGCGCCTTGTCGGCGTCGTCGCTGCCCTTCACGCGCGGCAACTCGCCAGTCGGGAAGTTGAACAGGCACGCATGCGTGATCGTGCGGCCACGCAGCGAACGCGTCGGGTGATCGAACACCTGGCGATCCTTGATCGAGCCGCGCAGCACGGGTTCCGGCAGCTTGAGGCCGGTTTCCTCGCGCAGCTCGCGGATGCACGCCGCGTCGAGCCGCTCGTCCTGGTTCACGAAGCCGCCCGGCAGCGCCCACAGGCCGCGGCCCGGTTCGCTGCGGCGGCGCACGAGCAGGATATGGCCCGAGTGCACGACCACCGCGTCGACCGTCACGAACGTGACGGGATACGGCGCGGCCGCCCACGCCTTGCGATACGCGGCGATGAATTCGGCTTCCGACTTCAGTTGCGCGAATTCCGGCTGCGTGCGAAAACGCTCGAGCCAGCCGAACACGGGTTCCGGCACGGCCCACTGCACGAAGCTGTTGGTGCGTTCGGCGAAATACTGGTCGCGGATCTCGGTGGCGGAAATGTCTTCCGTCGCATCGACGTCGACGAGCTCCCATTGCGGGAACATCCGCAGGTAATACGAGGTGGCGTCCTTCTCGTGGCCGATCAGCCCGACCTTGCGTTGCGCGACGTCGCCGAGCGCGACGGCCACCGCATCCTGCACCCAGCGCACCCAGTCGCCGTCGTTGTAGGTCGAATCCTGCAGCGGGGCAATCGTCACGCGATCGCGCTCGGACGCGTCGAGCAGCGAAGCCAGCATCTGGCGACGCTCGTCGAACGAGAACGGATCCTTGATGGTGCGGGGCTTGTCGGTCGATCCGATCAGCACGCACACGCGCTCGGCCCGGCTCAGTGCCGACTTCAGCACGTTCAGGTGACCACGATGCGGAGGCTGGAAACGACCAATGAAAACGAGCGCGTCGAAGCGCCGGTTCTGTTGCGTACTCATGAGGCTCCCTCAAGAGATTGAAACGCTCCGGGTCTGTCCCGAAGGGTTGAGATGAATCCTAGGGGAATTCCCGAGGGACGTCAATCGAGCTGATTCGAGCCCGCGCTCGACTTGACGAAGTCTGACGAAACACGCGTTATTGGCGAGTTACACTCGATTTCATCCCAATCCGCGCCGCGGCGCCCGCCCTCATGAGGATATCCGTCAGCCGGACCGTCGGCGTCGATCGCAGACGCCTGTTCACGTGGTCGCAGGACTACGGGCGGCGGCTCGTCTGGGACAACTTCCTCATCGATGCCTATCTGCTCGACGGCACGACCGCCGACGTCGGCGTCGACGCGTTCTGCCGCAGCCAGTCGGGCGCGACGATGGTGTCGCGCTACATCTCGTACCGTCCGCCGCAGGTCGCCGCCGTCGAAATGGTCGAAGGGCCGAAGGTGCTCGAACGCTTCAGCGGCAGCTGGAACTTCACCGAGCGCACGGCCGGATCGACCGAGGTGAAGTTCACGTACCACTTCCGCGCCCAGCCGTCCTGGCTGCGCTGGCTGCTCGAACCGCTGATCGGCGCGTTCTATCTCGTGCAGACCCGCCGGCGTCTCGATTCGTTCAAGCGCTGGGCCGAAGCCGAAGCACTGCCGCGCTGACCGGCGTAAGCCGGCTGCGCCATCGGCTATTTGCCAGATTCGCCGAAGCCGGGGAAACGCCGGGCGGCCGCCAGCCCGCCGCGCGCCACCTGCTGCCGGACCTGCGCGTGCGTGCCGAGCGCCGCAGCGATCGCATCGACCGCGTCGGCGGCACGCGCCGCGCCGCACATGAACGCATCGACGGCCGCGAAGCGATGCTCGGGCCACGTGTGGATCGTGATGTGCGACTCCGCCAGCAGCACGACGCCCGTCACGCCATGCTCGCCGCCGAAATGATGGAAATGCGCGCCGATCACGCGCGCGCCGGCCCGTTGCGCCGCATCGGTGAGGATTGCTTCGAGCCGCGCGGCGTCGCGCAGCAGCGTCGCATCGATGCCGGCCAGGTCGGCCAGCACGTGCGAGCCGAGCGCCGCGTCCGGCGACACGATCCCGTCGCGTGCGGTCATTTGTGCGACCCGTACGACGAGTAGCCGCTGCGCGCCGACGAACTGCCCCACCCGCCGCCGCCCGAACCGCTGCCGCCGATCGAAGAACAACTGAACAGCGTGACGACGATCAGGCCGTAGATGCCGTAGAGAATGTACCGGATCACGCGTTGCCCCCGTCCGGCGCAAACCGCTTCCACAGCCATTCCGGCAGCCACAGCACCAGCAGGCCGACCAGCACGTAGACGGAGCGGCCGGTGAACGAGAACAGCGAGCCCATGTTGAAGATCACGAGCAACGCGCTGAACATGAACGGCAGCGGCGCGAAACTGTGCGGCCCCTTTCGGCCGAACAGGCCCATCGATTCGGTGGCGCCGGCGGCCGCCGGCGTGGCCGCCGCGAGCGCGGGCGTGCCGAAGCGCTCGGCGAGCGCGCCGCCCGACAGCGGGCGCGCGCGCGACCAGACGATCTCCGCGTCACTGCGCTCGCGCGTGAGCTTGTCCTTCTGCCAGCCGTAGTCGATGATCGACGTGCGATCGCCCGCCTGCACGCGCCAGTTGAATGCACCGACCACGTAGACGACCTCCGATTCGTATTCCTCGCGCAGCCGGTAGGTCTTGCCGTCGTCGGTCACGTTGCCGGATTCGCCGCCGATCGTCGGCCAATGGTCGAGCACCTGCACCCGTTCCCAGCGCCCGTCGCTCTGCACGAGCCACAGGAAGCCGCGTTTCGGGTTCAGCAACAGGTACTCGTCCCACGTCTCGTCGTCGCCCGGCACGCGGCAGCGCATCATGCCGATCACCGTGTACTTCACGCCGTCGAACGTGCCGATCGCGCCGAGTTCGAGCGCGCCCTTCACCGATTCGAGCTTGCGCCGCGCCGCGAACACGGTCTGCTGCTCCGCCGTGCACTGCACGCCCGCGTGACAACTGCCGCACACGACGTAGTCGGCCACGTTCGGTGCATACGACAGCGGCGCGCCGCAGCTCGGGCACGCGAACGGCACCAGCTCCGCGCCGCGCTTGTCGCGCGTATCGTTTTCGGTGTCGCGCAACCCGGTGAACGCGAGCGCGTCGAATTCCAGCGCCTCGCCCGCATAGACGGCCGGGATGCCGCCGTTCGGTTCGGCGTCGGAATAGTCGTAGGTCGCGAATGCATTGCCCGTGCGCAGGTCGGCGACGCGCGCCTCCCAGCCGGCATCGACGCGAAACGGCAGCTCGCCGTCGCCGCCCGTGCAGCGCGCGGTGCGCACGTCGGACACCAGAAACGCGCGGCCGCCGTGGTCGATCCGCATGCCCGGTTCGAGCGTGTCGAATGCGGGCCATGCGCGGCCCGACGCATCGTCGGGTTCGCGCACCGTGATCGCGTACTGGCCCGACGCATCCGACAGCCAGCCGAACGCGCCGTCGTCGAACACGACGTACCACTCGCTCCATGCACCGGCGTCGTAGGTCATCTGGATGCGCCCGAGCACCGTGAACGCGCGCTTGTCGTAGCGGCCGGCCGTGCCGATCTGGATCGGCGACGCATCGTCGAGTACCGTGGCCAGTTCGCCGATGCGCTCGACGTCGGCGCCGCGCTTGAGCAGCGTGCTGCGACAGAACGCGCAGACGGCCATCACCGCCGCGGCCGAGCGAAACTCGACCGGCGCGCCGCACTGGGGGCACGAGGTACGGAACATGCGCGACGCTTACCGGGTGAGCTTCGCGAGGATCTCGGCCTTCGCACGCGAATATTCGTCTTCGGTCACGAGGCCCTTGTCGAACAGCGCCTTCAATTGCTCGAGCCGCTGCACATAATCGGTGCTCTCGGCCGGCGCGGCGGCCACCGGCGCGGCAACGGGCGCGGGCGGTGCGGCCTGTGCCGGTTGCGCGGCGCCCGCGATCTGGCCGGCCATCGCCTGCCCGATCGCCGCGCCCGCGGCGAGCCCCGCGCCGACCCCGGCGATGCCGCCCGGGTTTTGCGCGGCGAGCGGAATCGCCTGCGCGGTCTGGTATTGCGTGGCGCGCGCGAGATCGCCGGCCATCCCGGCACCGATCCGCAGGTCGAGCGCCTTCTGCAGTTCGGCCGGCAGCGACACGCTCTCGACCGCGAACGCGTCGAGCGCCAGCCCGTAGCGCGTGAACACCGGCACCAATGCCTCGGCGACACGCTGCGACAGCAGCGACTGGTTCGCGGCCATGTCGACGAACGGCACGTCGGCCGAGCCGAACGTGGTGCTCATCGCGGTGACGACCAGGTTGCGCAGTTGCTGCTCGAGATCGTCGACCGTGTATGCCGCGCGCGTGCCGCTGACCTCGCGATGGAACGCCGCCGCATCGACGATCCGATACGAGTAGATGCCGAACGCGCGCAGCTGCACGAAGCCGAATTCGCGGTCGCGGATCGTCACCGGTTGCGCGGTGCCCCAGCGCCGGCCCAGTTGCAGCCGCGTGCTGAAAAAGTAGACGTCCGATTTGAAAGGCGACTGAAAGAATTTGTCCCAGTTCTTCAGGTTCGTGAGCACCGGCAGCGTGCGCGTTTCCAGCGTGTAGAGGCCCGGCTGGAACACGTCGGCGACCTTGCCTTCGTTGACGAAGATCGCGACCTGCGTTTCGCGCACGGTCAGCTTGCCGCCGTACTGGATTTCCTGGTCTTCCATCGGATAGCGCCAGGCCAGCACGCCGTCGGTGTCTTCCGTCCATTGCAGGACGTCGATGAACTGCTTGCGGATGAATGAACCCAGACTCATGTCGGTCTCCTCGGAACGCGTGGCGCGTCAGGTCAGGCAGGCGGCATTGATGATGCCGACGACGAGCGACGCGGTGCCCATCAGGCCGCCCATCGCGACGTTGCGATCCTCGATCGCATGATTCATGCCGGGCATCACGCGCGTCAGCACCGCGTAGGCGATCAGTTGCACGATCATCGCGCCGATGGCCCAGATCACGACTTCGCCGAGCGTCGCGTTGTGCGCGATGCTGGACGCGAGCGTCAGGCAGAAACCGATCAGTGCGCCGCCGAACGACAGCGTCGCGGCCGCGTTGCCGTCGCGGATCAGCGCCAGTTCGTCGAACGGGGTGACCTTCAGGTACACTGCCGCGAACACGAGAAGCAGCACGAACGCCGACAGTAAATGAACCGCATAAAGATAGGCACTATTCATTCTTTTCCTCGGATTTTGTGCTCGGTTCGCCGCCCCGTCGCCGGCCGGCCCGCACGGGGCCGCCAGACGAAAATCCGCGCCAGTATATCCACATTGCCGAACACTGCACAACGGATGCGCGATGCTGCATAAGCGCGCGCTCGTCCTGTCGATTCTCGTGCTCGCGTCCTGCGGGCTCGGCTACGAACTGATCAGCAGCGCGCTGTCGAGCTACCTGCTCGGCGACTCGATCCTGCAGTTCTCGTCGGTGATCGGCTGCTACCTGTTCGCGATGGGGATCGGCTCGTGGCTCGCGAAGTTCGTCGAGGACGACGACGTGCTCGACCGCTTCGTCGACATCGAGCTGCTCGTCGGCCTGCTCGGCGGCGTGTCGGCCGCGCTGCTGTTCGTCGTGTTCGCCTGGCTCGCCGCGCCGTTTCGTGCGGCGCTTTACGCACTGGTGCTCGCGCTCGGCCTGCTGATCGGGATGGAGATTCCGCTCGTGATGCGCGCGTTCCAGCAGCGACGCCAGGCGTTCCGCCATACCGTCAGCGAGGTGCTGACCTTCGACTATCTCGGCTCGCTGGCCGTGTCGCTGATCTTCCCGCTCGTGCTCGCGCCGCGTCTCGGCCTGCTGCGCACGAGCTTCCTGTTCGGCCTCCTGAACGCACTCGTCGCACTGTGGACCACGCACCTGTTCCGCGACGAGATCCGCAACGTGCGCGGCAAGCTGATGCGCGCATCGCTCGTGATCGGGCTGCTGGTCGCCGGATTCGCGCTGTCGGACCGCATCACGCACTGGGCCGAGCACGGCGTGTACGGCGACGAGACGATCTATTCGGAAACGACGCCGTACCAGCGCATCGTGCTCACGCAATGGCACGACGACATGCGGCTGTACCTGAACGGCAACCTGCAATTCTCGTCGCGCGACGAGCACCGCTATCACGAAGCGCTGATCCACCCGACGATCGAGGCGCTGCCGTGGGCGAAGCGCGTGCTCGTGCTCGGCGGCGGCGACGGCCTCGCGGTGCGCGAACTGCTCAAGCACCGCAACCTCGAACAAATCACGCTCGTCGATCTCGACCCCGCGATGACGAAGCTGTTCTCGACGTCCGTGCCGCTCGTCAAGCTGAACCAGGGCGCGCTGAAGGACCCGCGCGTGCACGTGATCAACGACGACGCGGTGCGCTGGCTCGAATCGAATGCCGACGTGTACGACGCGATCGTCGTCGATTTCCCCGATCCGACCAACTTCGGGCTCGGCCGCCTGTACTCGGTGCCGGTGTTCCGGCTGCTGGCGCGCCACCTGTCGGAGAACGGCTACACGGTGATCCAGTCGACCTCGCCGTACTTCGCGCCGCACGCGTACTGGACCATCATCGCGACGCTGCACGAAGCCGGGCTCAACACGTGGCCATACCACTGCTACGTGCCGTCGTTCGGCGACTGGGGTTTCGTGATCGCCGGCAAGCGCCGCAACTTCACGGTGCCGACGCATTACTCGGTGCCGACGCGCTGGCTCGATACGCAAACGGCCACCGAGATGTTCCACTTCCCGGCCGACATGCCGGCGCTGTCGATGTCGCCGAACGAACTCAACGACCAGCCGCTCGTGCGCCGCTTCGACGACGACTGGAAGCACGTGCTGCGCTGATGGATCGCCGCACGTTCCTCGTCGCATCGGCGGCCGCGTCGCTCGCCGCATGCGGCCGCACCGGCTGGATCGAGACGACGCCGCGCGTCGACTACCCCGGCATGCGCGAAGGCCATGCGCTGCGCGACCATGCCGCGCTGCCCGCGCCGTCCGGCACGATCGACACGGATGTCGCGATTCTCGGCGCCGGCGCGGCCGGGCTGTCGTGCGCATGGCAGCTCGCGCGCGCGGGCCATACGCGCTTCACGGTGCTCGCCGGCCCCGAATTCGGCGGCAACGCGGCCGGCGGGCGTTTCGGCGTGCTCGGCTATCCGAAGGGCGCGCACTACCTGCCGCTGCCGTCGCTCGAATCCGCGCATCTGCGCGACATGCTCGCCGATCTCGGCGTGATCGAATCTGCGCCGTTCTCCGCGCGCCCCGTGTACGACGAGCGTGCACTCGTCCACGCACCGGATGAACGCCTGTTCATCGATGGACAGTGGCAGGACGGCATCGTGCCGGCCACCGGCCTCGACGCCGACGCGCTCGCGCAGCAGGCGCGCTTCTTCGCGTACACGGACGGGCTGCGCACCGCACGCGGCGCCGACGGCCGCAAGGTGTTCTGCATCCCGATCGCGGAATCGTCGCGCGACCCGCGCTGGCGCGCACTCGACCGGCGCTCGTTTCGCCAGTGGCTGCACGACGAGGGTTACACCGCGAAGGCGCTGCACTGGTATCTGAACTACTGCTGCCGCGACGATTACGGCGCCGGCTACGAGCATGTCTCCGCCTGGGCCGGCCTGCACTATTTCTCGTCGCGCGGCGGCCATGCGGGCGATGCGAGCGACGGCGCGGTGCTGACCTGGCCCGACGGGCTGCACACGATGGTGACGAAGCTGAGCGAGTCGATCGCCGCGCGCACCGGCTCGAACACGTGGTCGCGCGATGGCTTCGCGGTGCGCGCGACCGAACGCGCGGGCGGCGTCGACGTGCTGTGCGCACGCGTCGGTCACGACGGCACGCTGTCGACGTTCACGCTGAAGGCGCGCCGTGTCGTATGTGCGATGCCGCTGTTCGTCGCGGCGCGCGTATTCCCGCAACTGCTTGCCGCGTATGGCTTCGAGCCCGCGCGCGACTTGCCGCCGCGCGCGCCGTGGCTCGTGTCCAACTTCCTGCTCGACGGCATGCCGGCCGAGGAAGCGGGCGTGCCGCTCGCGTGGGACAACGTCGTCTACGACGGCGCCGGGCTCGGCTACGTCGTGTCGACGCACCAGTTGATCCGGATGTCGCCGCCGACGCGCTCGGTGTTCTCCGCCTATCAGGCATTGAGCACGCAAACGCCGGACGATACGCGCCGCTGGCTCGCGCAGGCGAAGCCGGACGCATTGCGCGAGCAGGCGGCGATCGACCTGCAGGCCGTGTACGGACGCGAGCTGTGGAAGCATGCGACCGCGCTCGAGATCACCGTCCGCGGCCATGCGATGGCCACGCCCGACGTCGGCTTCCTGAGCCGGCCGGGGCTGCTCGCGCTGCGCGATGCCGACGGCCCCGTCGTGTTCGCGCATGCCGACCTGTCCGGACTGTCGCTGTTCGAGGAAGCGTCGTACTGGGGCATGCTGGCGGCACATCGCGTGCTCGCCTGACAACCGTCGCGCGTCATTGCGGCGTCGCCGCCACCCGCTATAATCGCGCGACATTCCGACTGCATTGAGCAGGCCGACGGCGGCGCGCCGTTCGATGCGCCGTCCGCCCTCTCGACAACAACAATGACGAACCGAACCTTCCGACGCCTTCGCCCGCTCGTGCGCGCCGCCGCGCGCATGCTCGCGTGCGCCCCGCTGCTCGGCGCGCCGCTGGCGCTGCACGCGGCCGACACCGCCGCCACGATCGTTACCGAGCCCGCGTCCGGCCGCTACATCGTCGTCGACACCGGCCATACGCCCGCGCATCCGGGCTCCACCGGCGCCAGCGGCCGCGTCGAATATCTGTACAACCTCGACCTGTCCGGCGCCGTCGCCGACAAACTCGCCGCGCACGGCGACCGCGTGCTGCGCACGTCGGCGGACGGTCGCGAGATCGCGCTCAATCAGCGCTCGACGCAGGCGCCCGACGCGAACCTGTTCGTGTCGATCCATCACGACTCGATGCAGCAGCAGTTCATCGACGCGGGCCGGCAGCGCGAATTCCGCGGCTTCTCGGTGTTCGTGTCGGAGCGCAATCCGCACTATGCGGAGAGCCTGCGTTGTGCGAAGGCGATCGCCGAGCGGCTGGTCGCGGCCGGCGAACGGCCGTCGCTGTATCACGCGCAGCCGATCCGCGGCGAGAATCGTCCGCTGATCGACCCGCAACTCGGCATCCACCGCTTCGACGATCTCGTCGTGCTGCGCACCGCGCCGATTCCGGCCGTGCTCGTCGAAGCCGGCGTGATCGTCAATCCGGACGAAGAAGCGCGGCTCGCGCGCCGCGAGACGATCCAGCGCCTGTCCGCCGCGATCGCGGGCGGCATCGACGCGTGCACGACGCCGCAATAACGACGGTCTCGCCCGTCGCGTTCAACGGTTTTCACCCAGTCAGGAGCATCATCATGAAGAAAAAGAATCTGCTCGCATCCTGCGCGTTGCTCGCGCTCGCCGTTCCGTTCGCCGCGCACGCGGCCGGCTGCGGAAAGCCGCGCAGCGCGTTCGACCAGGTCTATTGCACGAGCACGCAGTTCTCGCAGTCCGACCGCGATCTCAACGACGAATACGGCCGGTTGCGCAAGCAACTGAGCGGCGACCAGCAGGCGACGCTGAAGGCCGGCCAGCTCGCGTGGCTGAAGCAACGCGATGCGCAGTGCAGCGAAACGCGCGGCAGCAGCTACCTCGTCGACATCCAGTGCGCGAACGACATGACGCAATCGCGACTGTCGTTCCTGCGCGAGCGTGAGCGCGAATGCTCGAGCACCGGCTGCGTGACGTCGAAGCTCGGCGAATAAGGTCGCCACGCGTGCCGTGCCGCGAAGCACGTCGCGGCACGGCACGCTGCTCGAAAGGAACGACGATGCGGCATCAATTCGCCGAAGTCCTCAACGATCTGATCGACTACTTTCTCGTCGGCGATCTTCTGCTGCTGAAGCGCTACAAGGACGAACACGGGCTGCCGGACGACGTCGCGTCGGCGTTCACGACCGGCGACAGCGGCGACCACGCGGTGCTCGAAGGCATCGTCATTCCGCTGGCCGGCATCGAGAATCATCCATATACGGTCATCTTCACGCTGGACGACGGCACGCCCGAATTGCTGAAAGCAGGCAGTCGTCTGCAGCATCGGCGCGGTGGATACGTATTGCGCGTCGCGCATCGTGCGGTGATGCTCTACACGTGGCGCATTCTCGAACGTTTCACCGACGACACGGTGAATGCGCTGCTTGCGCGCTATCGCGAACCGGGCCGGCCCGTCATTGAAATCGACAACGGCTGGTACGACGTCGAGATCCTCGGCGGAGAAATCGCATGCGACGGCTGGTTCGAACCCGCGTTCGAGTTCGTGCTGAAGAAAACCGACGCACCGGGCAACGCATCGCACGTGGACATCCACTACCGTTTCGCCATCGACGCCAGCCTGGATCCGGCGACGTGAATCCGGCAGGCGGCAGCGCGGCGACCGGCAACCGGCCACACGGAGGGCGCATGGCATCGAATACGACGACGATCGACATCCGCGCGGCCACCGCCACCGATGCACCGGCCATCGCCGGCATCCACGTCGCGTCGTGGCAAGCGACCTACACGGACATCATGCCGGCCCCGTTCCTCGCCGGCCTGTCGGTCGAAAAGCGCACGGCCGCGTGGCGCGCGGTACTCGACGCGGGCCGGCCATGCGTCGCGCTCGCGTTCGCGAACCACGCACCGGCCGGCTGGATCGCGTACGGCCCGACACGCGACGCCGACAAGGACCGGGCGTGGGGCGAAATCGAAGCGATCTATCTGCATCCTGCGCATTGCGGGCAAGGGATCGGTGCGCGGCTGGTCGACCATGCATGCCGGGCGCTGCACGACGCGGGTCATGCATGGGTGTCGCTGTGGGTGCTGGTCAAAAACCGTCGGGCAAGAGCATTCTACGAACGCGAAGGTTTCGTCGCCGAAGACGACATCAAGACCTTCGAGATCGACGGTACGCCGATCGAGGAAGTGCGCTACTGGCGCGCCCTACCGAAGCGGTCGCGATGACGGCAGCGCCTCCTCCGTCGCCAATCGTTCCTGCATCAGCTGCAGCAGCGCGCGAATCTTCGCGTTGACCGAATTCCGGCTCGCGTAAGCGGCATGCAGCTGCAGCGGCGCCGGCGCCATCTCCAGCGGCACGCGCACCAGCCGCCCTTCGGCCAGCTCCACCGCGCACGCGCGTTCGACCAGAATCGCGAAGCCGATCCCGCTCACCGCCGCGAGGCCCGCCATCTCGCCGCTATTGACGCGATACCGGCTCGCCACCGGAATCTTGTGAATCCGTCCGTCGCGATCGGCGAACTGCCACGGCTGCCCTTTCAGCGTGCTCAACGTCGTGATGCACGGCAACTGCCGGAGCTGCTCCGTCAGGCCAGGCATCCCGACCCGCGCGACCAGTGACGGCGCGGCCACGACGACGCTCGGCAAACTCGCGAGCGGCCTGACGACGAACGCACTGTCGTCCAGCTTGCCGCGATTGACGATGATCGACAGGTCGATATCGTCGCGCAGCGTCGACATGCCCGCGAGGCTGGTATCGCAGTCGATCTCGACACGCGGATGGCGGCTCGCGAATTCCGCGACGATCGGCCCCAGCATGCGCGGCCCGATTTCGCCCGGGACGCAAAGCTTCAACACGCCGCGCAATTCCGTTTGCTGCGACGTCAGCTCGCATTCGGCCTGCGTCAGCGCGTCGAGCATCGGCCGTGCACGCTCGTGCAGCAACCGCCCGGCCTCGGTCATCCGCAGGTGCCGCGTGCTGCGCTCGAGCAAGCGCACGCCGAGCCGCGACTCCAGTTGCGCCACATGACGGCTCACGTTGGAACCCGGCAGCGCGAGCATGCGCGCGGCGCCGGCAAAGCTGCCTTCATCGACGACCGTCACGAACACACGCACCGCATTCAGATCCAGCTTGCTACGCATCATTATCCCGTTGGAGGTATCAAAGCCTGCCGATTTCGATGGCTTATCCCGCCAGAGACCATAATTTACGATGCTCATCCCGTCAATGCGACGCCCGGGCACGCACGCGCGTGCCAGCGAGCGTTCGCACGACACAGGCAAGGAGCGTCATGAACATTGCAATCCTGGGCGCCGGCGTGGCCGGCATGAGCACCGCACTCGCGCTCGCCGGGCGCGGCCACGAGATCCGGCTGTACGAACGCAGGCCGGCGGAATCGACGATGGGCGCAGGCGTGGTGCTGTGGCCGAATGCCGGCTTCGTCCTCACCCAGCTCGGCCTGCTGCCGGACATCGTCGAGGCCGGCGGCCGCCTGCATGCGATGCGGCGCATCGACCGGCACGGCACCCTGCTCAAGGCCACCGAGATCGGCGCGCTCGACCGCCGCATGGGCTTCCCGACGGTGTCGATCCTGCGGCGCGACCTGCAGGCCGTGCTGACCCGGCACCTCGCCGCGCGCGGCATCGAGGTCCGCTTCGGCCACGGCGCAACGGCTATCGATACCGGCGCGGACGGTCGTGCCGTCGTTCGCTTCGACAACGGCACGACGATCGCCCCCGATCTCGTGATCGGCGCGGACGGCCGCATGAACTCCGTCGCGCGACGTCATGTGGTCGGCGACAACACCCCCGTCTATCAGGGCTTCGTCAACTGGATCGGCGTCGCGCAAAGCAATGCGCCGCTGGTCGACGAAGTGTCGATATTCGATTACTGGGGCACGCGCGAACGCTTCGGCATCGTCGCGCTGGACCGGCATCGCGTGTACTGGGCGGCGGCATGGCCGGAAGCCGACAGGTGCGATACGGCGGAAGACGATCCGCGCGGGATGCTGGAACGGCGCTTCGCGCCGTGGCCGGCGCCCGTCACGGACGTGATACGTGCGACGCCAGCGGACACGCTCACGAAGATCCGCGTGCACGATCTGGATCCGGTCGACGCATGGCACCGCGGCAACGTACTGCTGATCGGTGACGCCGCGCACGCGCCGCTCCCGACCTCCGGACAAGGCGCCTGCCAGGCGCTCGAAGATGCGTGGCATCTTGCCCGGTGCCTCGACGAATACGATTCAGCCAACGGCGGCGATCTCGATGCGGCGCTTGCGGCGTTCACGCTGCGGCGCAGCGGGAAAACCGCCGCGATCACCGAGCGTGCGCGTGAATTCGCGCACCTGTTATTCAGCGACGACGTAAGCGACAGCGCTCGACAACGGATCGATCCGGTCGCCGAAATCGAAGCGCTGACGAACGCGTGGGGCGCGCACCTGCCGATGGAACAGGCGCGCGGACGATAAGCCGTGCGGACGGCGGCATCGGCTCACAGAAACCAGCGATACTCCCGCGCGCCGATCTCATTGCGGAAATCCAATTCCTCCTGCCGCTTGTTCTCGCAATACACCATCACGAACTCGCTGCCGAGCCCGTCGCGCACGGCCGGATGATCCTGCATCGCGGCGACCGACGACAGCATCTCCTTCGGAAAATCGATCCCGCTGCCGCGATCCTCGTTGAGCGGCGCGATCGGCTCGAGGCGCGCATCGAGTCCGTGCTCCATCCCGCTGAGAATCGCCGCGAGCACCAGGTACGGGTTCGCATCCGCACTCGCGAGCCGGTGCTCGATCCGCAGGTTGCGGGCGTCCGACTCGGGAATGCGGATGCACGCGTCGCGATCCTCGAAACCCCAGCTCGCGCGGCTCGCCGCGTTCACCATCGACCCGTAGCGGCGGAACGCATTGTGATTCGGCGCGAACACGGGCATGCAATGCGGCAGCAGCGCGAGGCAGCCGGCCACCGCGTGACGCAACGGCCGCTGCCCGTCCGCCGCAAGCAGGTTGCGCCCCGCGTCGTCATACAGGCTCACGTGCACGTGCATGCCGCTGCCCGGCGCATGCAAATACGGCTTGCCCATGAAGCTCGCGCGATAGCCGTGCCGCAACGCGACGCCGCGCGTGCTGCGACAGAACAGCGCCGACCAGTCGGCCGCGCGCAGCGCGTCGTCGGTATGCCCGAAATTGATCTCGAACTGGCCGGGCCCGAGCTCCGCGGTGATCACCGTCGCATCGACGCCCTGCTCGCACGCGGCTTCGACCATCTCGTGCAGCACGTCGGAGAAGCGCGACAGGCGCTCGATATGCATGTTCGGCTGATCGTCGCGGTCGTCGCTCAGGCGGTCGCGCGGATACTGCGGCATCCCGTCCGCGAGCTGCGCGGCGAACAGGTAGAACTCGAGCTCGAATGCGACGACCGGCCGGATGCCGCGCGCCGCGAAGCGCCGCAGCACGCGTGCGAGCACCTCGCGCGGCTCGAATTCGATCGGGGAATCGGTGCCATCGGAACTGATCAGCATCTGCGCGAGCGGTTGCCGCTCCCAGCGCACGGGCTTCAGCGTGCCGGGGATCAGGCGGCGCGGCGCATCGGGATCGCCGTCGTTGAAGCAGTAGTCGCCGATCTTGTAGAGGCCGCCCTGCGTGCCGAGCAGCACGCAGTTCTGCGGCAGCTTCAGCAGCGAGCCCGATGCGACTTTCTCGAGCGCATCGATCGGATAGCGCTTGCCGTAGAAGTGCCCGGGCAGGTCGAGGCAGATCAGGTCGACATAACGGATCTCGGGGTGCGCCTGCCGGAATGCGCGGACTTCACTGACCAGCGCGGGAACGACGTCAGCCATGTCTCATCCTTTCCATGTCTTGTATGGCGGTGCCGCAACGCGGCGAACCGGATTCGGGCGGCGCACGGCGCAACGCACGCCGCATGTCGATCAGTACTGCAAACAGGCTGCGCGGCGGGGCCGCCTCCAACACCGCCCGCCCCGCCGACCACTCAGGTGAATACCCAGATCACGCGCGTCGGCGCGTCGGTCAGGTTCGCGTAGCGGAAGCGCTTGTGCGCGGGCAGCTGGAACGCATCGTTCGGGCCGAGCGTGACCGGCGTGTCGTCGCCGTCGATCCAGATCGTCAGTTCTCCTTCGAGCACGAAGCCGCCCTGCTCGTCGCTGTCGTCGACCGGCCGCTCGCCGCTGCTCGCGCCCGGCCCGAGATGGCTTTCGAGGATCGAGAAACGCGACCGCATGTTCGGCGACACGAGGATGTCGGTAATGCCGGCCGCGTAATACACGGTGCGGCGTTCGTCGGGCCGCGTGACCCACGGCACGCTGCGCGGCTTGCTCAGGCTGTAGAAATAGGTGGTCGGCACGCCGAGCGCCTCGCCGATCGCGGTGAGATCCGCGACCGTCGGACGCGACAGCCCGCGCTCGACCTGCGACAGAAAGCCGACCGAGCGGCCGATCCGTTCGGCGAGATCGTTCAGCGTGACCTTGCGATGCTTGCGCAGGTCGCGGATCAGGATCGCCAGACTTTCTATCTCTTCCTGTTCGTTCATGATGGATTCCGGTGCAATCAAACGGTATCGCGCAAACGGTACCAGGCCTTGCCGATCGCTTCGAGCGGCGCGGCCAGCCGGCCGCCGCCGGGAAAGCGCGGGTTGCGGATGCGCTGGTACTGCGCGAGCAGACGGGTGTCGCCGAGCACGGCGTCGGCCACCGCGCGCGCGCCGGCGAGCGTCGGCAGCACGCCGTGCCCCGAAAAACCCTGCAGCCAGAAGCGCTGCCCGTGGCGGCCGATGTCCGGCGTACGGCGCATGCTGATGTCGATGTGACCGCCCCACGCGTAGTCGAGCGGCACGCCGGCCAGGTGCGGAAACACGCGTTCGAGGTGCGGGCGCGTCGCCGCCGCGATATCGGCCGGGATGCCGCCGAGATACGTGCAGCCGCCGCCGAACAGCAGCCGGTTGTCGGGGCTCAGGCGGAAGTAGTCGGGCACGAACTGGTTGTCGATCACGCAACTGTTGCGCGGCAGCAGCGCACGCGCGACGTCGGGTGCGAGCGGCGCCGTTGCGACCTGATACGTGCCGACCGGCAGCAGCCGGCGCGCGAGATCACGGTCGAGCCGGTCGACGTACGCATTGCAGGCGAGCACCAGCACGTCCGCGCGCACTTCGCCACGCGTCGTGCGGGCGACGTGGCCGCCGGCCGTCTCGCGGCAGTCGAGCACGCGGCTCTGTTCGAAGATGCGGCCGCCCGCGCGCTCGATCGTCTGCGCGAGGCCGAGCGCGAGCTTCAGCGGGTTCAGGTGGCCGGCCTCCGGATCGTGAAGCGCGGCCAGATAGCGCGTGCCGCCGATCCATTCGGGCATCTCGTCGCGCCCGATCACGCGCAACCGATCGTAGCCCCAGCGCTCGGCCGCCTCGTCGCGCGCCTGCGCCAGCATCGCGACGCGCCGCGGCCGCACCGCGGCCCACAGGCTGCCGGGCCGGTAGTCGATGTCGAACCCGTGCCGCGCCGGCAGTTCGCGCACCTCGGCCGCCGCCCAGCGCATGCTGTTCCACAGCAGCCGCGCGCCGTCGCGGCCGAGCGCATCCTCGAGGGGCTGCATGTCGCACGACCAGCCGAGCAGCGCCTGTCCGCCGTTGCGGCCCGATGCGGCCCACGCGACGCGGCTCGCTTCCAGCATGACGACGCGCTTGCCGGCAAGCGCGAGCCGCAGCGCCGTATGCAGCCCGCTGAAACCCGCGCCAACGACCAGCACGTCGGCGTCGACGCGTTCGTCCAGCACCGGCCGATGCGGGATCGGCGCCGGGTAGGTGCCCGCGTAGTAGCTTGCGACGTGACGGTCGGACTGCACGAACATGCGGACTCCCGTGAAAATTACGCCGAGAAATTTCATGAAAAACTAGCATGACAATTTCACGAGAGCAAGCGTGAGACCGACAGTCTATCAGTCCGACCCAACTGTCGAGATGCGTCCAACTTGGAATTTTTTCGTTCAAGTTGAAACCGACCCTAGCCTGGGTCCACAAGACTGTCCCGTTTGGAAGTGGAAAATTCCGGCATGACGTTGTCATCGAGACCAGGAGAGCATGCCGGCACGCCGGCATGGGCGCTACAACCTAGGAGACCAGGCCGTGGCAGGTATGAAGAAAGACGCGACATCTTCATCACCGATAAGATGCAACAGTTGCTTTGCTCTCGACAGCCCGACGTAACGCAGTTGCGATTCACCGTGGGTCCGTTAATGCCTGCCGCACCGACTTGCCGGTGAGTCATTTCGTCCCGGGATATCACCCCGATTCCTCCCACACATTGCTGTTCCGAACCCGGCTACCACCGTACGGACAACGGATGTGAACTTTTTGCCGGCGCCTCGTCGGATATATGGCGTTACACAAGACACGCCGGCTTCCGCTCAAGCACATTCGCCCGGGTGGCGGAAATCGCGCTACTC
Organism: Burkholderia sp. 9775_39; assembly: GCF_015712225.1. Classification (NCBI taxonomy): domain Bacteria; kingdom Pseudomonadati; phylum Pseudomonadota; class Betaproteobacteria; order Burkholderiales; family Burkholderiaceae; genus Burkholderia; species Burkholderia sp. 9775_39. The sequence goes on from NZ_JACCQC010000030.1 coordinate 75,103, forward strand.
TCGTTCACGCATCCAGTTTGTCCTGAATTCATCGATGTTCTGCCTCGCGGCCTCCGGCGCGCACCGCCAAGGCCGCAGACCGACCCACCGCGTATCGACACGAGGAGGCACACCCGGCATGACCACCCCATTCAGGCTGGGCGACCACGTCCGCTGGAATTCCGAGGCCGGCTACGTGACCGGCACGATCATCGCGATCCATACCGCCGACTTCGACTACAAGGGGCATCGCCATCGCGCATCGCCCGACGATCCGCAGTACGAGATCAAGAGCGACCGGACCGAGCACATCGCCGCGCATCGCGGCCGCGTGCTCGAACGCATCGCCGGCAAGGACGACGCATGACGCTCCCGTTCTACACGATCGGCCATTCGAACCGCACGCTCGACGCATTCGTCGACCTGCTCGATGCGGTCGAGATCACGCTGCTCGCGGACATCCGCAAGATGACGCGTTCGCGCACCAATCCGCAATTCAACGAAGCGACGCTGCCGGACGCGCTCGCCGCCGCCGACATCGCGTACGAACACATCGCCGAACTCGGCGGCCTGCGCGGCAAGTCGCGCGGCGTACCCGACGACGTCAACGGTTTCTGGACCAACCGCAGCTTTCACCGCTACGCGGACTATGCGCTGTCGCCGGCGTTTCATGCGGGCCTCGACCGGCTGATCGCGCAGGGGCACGAGCAGCGCTGCGCGATCATGTGTTCGGAAGCCGTGTGGTGGCGCTGCCACCGGCGCATCGTGTCCGACTACCTGATCGCGCGCGGCGAAACGGTGCTGCACATCATGGGCCGCAACCGCGTGGAGCCCGCGCGGCTCACGGCCGGCGCCGTGATCCGGGACGACGGCACGATCGTGTATCCGGATGCCGAACGCAACGACTCGGCGTCGCACCCATGATCGTGCCGCGCCGGCGCGTTAGCGTTCGCGCAACGCCTCGGCTGCGCGGTTCAGCGGCTTGACCAGGTAGTCGAACACGGTGCGGCGCCCGGTGCGGATCTCCGCGGTGGCGACCATGCCCGGCAGGATCGGATGCCGCTTGCCGTCGCGGGTTTCCAGATACGCGTGCTGCGTGAGCACGTAGACGCGGTAGTAATACACGCGCCGGTCGACCTGGTCTTCGATCGTGTCGGGCGAAATCCGCTCGACCTTCGCCGGCAGCGACCCGTAGATCGACGACTCGAACGCCGTGATCTTCACGGTCGCCTCCTGCCCCGGATGAATGAATGCGATGTCGCGCGGGCTGAGGCGCGCCTCGATCAACAACTGGTCGTCGAGCGGCACGATCTCCATCAGCATGCCGCCCGGCGGAATCACCCCGCCGACCGTCGACACCCGGATGTCCTTCACGATGCCGCGCGCCGGCGCGCGAATCACGGTCCGCCGCAATTGATCGGCACGCCCTTCGCGAACCTTGAGCAGCGGTTCGAGATCGGCCATCGTCTTCGAATAGTCGGCTTTCAGCGCGACGTAGTATTCGCTCTGCGCCGCTGCGAGCTTCGTCGAGAATTCGGCGGCCTTCTGACGCAACCGGAGCACCTCGACCTCGTTGGTCGCGCCGGTTTTCAACAGCGGCAACGCAATCCGGAGCTCGTCCTCGGCGAGCCGCAACTGTTCGCGCAGGTTGGCGACGTTCTCGCGAAACGCGCGCCGGTTTGCGACGAACAGCTGACGCTCACGCCCGGTCACGGCCTTCTCGTTCGCCAGTTCCGCCGGGAATTCGATGCCGGGCAGGTCGTTCATCTCGGCATACAGCCGCGCGGCACGGCCCTGCAATGCGGTGATCCGTTCCAGCGTTTCCTCCATCGACGAGCGCGCGAGCACCGGATCGAGCGTCGCGAGCCGCTGGCCCGCGTCGACGACATCGCCTTCGCGCACCGCCAGTTCCAGCAGGATGCCGCCTTCGAGACTCTGGATGACCTGCCCTTTCGATGCCGGCGTGACCTTGGCTTCGCCGACCGCGACTTCGTCGAGGTTCGCGAACACGGACCACACGAGGAAGATCGCCAGCGCAGCAACGATCAGCCACAGCATCCGCCGGGCGGGTGCCGCTTCGCGTGCGCGATGCGCCGACCACGGAAAATCGCTCATCGTGCCTCTCCCGCCATCTGCGCCGGCAACGGGCTCGACTCGCCAGCCGGCGCGCGCGAAGCCGCCGCCGGCTCCGGCGTGCCGGCACCGCGCAACGCTGCCAGCACCTCGTCTTTCGGACCGTCACGCACCACGCGCCCGCCATCGAGCACGATGATGCGATCGACGATCGACAGCACCGGATAACGATGCGTCGCGACGATCAACGTGCGATGGCCGAGCCACTGCCGCAGGCGCTCGACGATCGCGCGCTCGGTCGCCTCGTCGAGCGACGCGGTCGGCTCGTCGAGCAGCAACACGTTCGGTGCACGCAGAATCACGCGGGCCAGCATCAGCGCCTGCTTCTGGCCGCCGGACAGGCCGAGGCCGCTTTCGCGCAGTTTCAGGTCGAGGCCGTGCGGCTGCCGCAACAGCAACTGGTCCGCGCAGGCGACCTTCATCGCCGCGAGCATCGCATCGTCGGTAGCGAGCGGATTCGCGATCAGCAGGTTCTCTCGCAGCGTGCCGTAGAAGAGACTCGATTCCTGCAGCAGCATCCCGACGTCGCGACGGACGTCAGCGACGTCGATCAGCGGCAGTGGCGTGTCGTTGAACAGGATGCGCCCCTGCACCGGCGTCGCGAGTCCGCCGAGCAGCCGCAGCAGCGTCGATTTGCCCGCACCGACCCGGCCGAGAATCGCGATCCGCTCGCCCGGCTCGATCGACAGATTCGGAATACCGAGCACCGGCTTTGCCTGCGGATCGAAGCTGTATCCGACCTGCTCGAAGCGATATCGGCCGACGAGCGCCGGCTTGTGATACGCATCGACCGCCGGATCATGATCGACCGGCAGCGCGAGCAGGTTGTCGAGCCCCTTCTTGCCCGCGCGTACGTTCTGGATGCGCGACAGCACGGCGGGAATCTGGCCCAGCGGGGCGATCGTGCGGCTCGTCAGGATGGAACAGGCCAGCACGGCGCCGAACGACAGGCTCGCGTCCAGGATGCCGTACACGCCGGCGACCAGTACGCCGGCGTACGCAAGCTGCTGCACCGTCTGCGCGAGATTGACCAGCAGACCGGCCAGCCGGCGTTGTTGCAAGCCGATATCGGCATTCACGCGATTCGTCCGCGCCCACAGCTGCCGGAATCGCGGCTCCGCCTGCAACGCCTTGATGTCCTCCGCGCGATAGATGGCCTCCATCAGGATCGCGTTGCGCAGCGCCGATTCCTCGAGCCCCTGGTTCGACAGCTTCGCCAGCGGGATTTGCGCGAGCACGCCCGGCAGGATCAGCAGCGGGATCGCCGCGAGCGGCACGAACGCGAGCGGCCCGCCGAGCAGCCAGATGATGAACAGGAACGTGATGACGAACGGGATGTCGATCAGCACGCCCATCGTGCTCGACGTCAGCAGTTCGCGCAGCTGTTCGAGGTCGCGAAGCTGGGCGACCAGCGTGCCCGGCGAGCGCGGCCGCGCGTCGTTGCGGATGTCGAGCACGCGCGCGAAGAACATCGCGGACAGCTTGAGATCCGCCTGCTTGCCGAAATGATCGGCGATCGATACGCGGGCGGTACGCAGCAGCAGTTCCAGCGCGAGCGCGAGCACGACGCCTGAAGCCAGCACCCACAGCGTGTGCGTCGCCCGCGCCGGGACCACACGATCCCACACCTGCATCGCGAACAGCGACGTCGCGATCGCGAGCAGATTGCCGAACAGCGAGCCGGCACCGAGATCGAGCAATACCTTCCATTGCGCCGAGAACAGATCGTGCAGCCAGGTGTCGGGTTTGGCGGACAGGTAGCCGTCGACGCGTTCATCACGCCGCGCGACCCGCTCGTGGACGATCAACATCCGGGCCGGCCACGCCGGCGTCGACGCGTCCAGATCGATCGCGCGTTCGACCGGCTTGCCGTCGAAGACGAACTGGACGACCGCACGCTCCGCCGCGACCGATACGATCACGCCGACATGCGCATCGTCGAACACGGCGAGCGCCGGCAGCATCGCCGGCGTGAGCCGTGCCGGCGGCAACGCGACGAACTGCGCGGCCAGGCCCGCGGACGCGGCGACTTCGATGACGGCGGCGTCCGGCTCCGCGACGCTCGCCCACGACGCCGCGCCACGGACCTGCTCGGGCGAAACGGCGAGACCGAGATGCCGTGCCGCGAAAATCAGCGGGTCGGTCCAGCGCGCGATATCGGCGCCGGCATCGCGCCCGGCGCGAAACGCATCATTCATGACGACTCCCCTCGTGTTCGCGCAGCAATTCGACGAATTTGCCGACTGCCACGTATGCCTTGATGCGCGCGATCGCGCCGTCGGCCAGTGCGTTGATCGCCTCGACTTCCGATTCGAAGATGTCGCGCTCCGGATTCACGACGTCGGTCAACGTACGCTTGTTCAGGATGTATTCCTGCCAGTACAGGTCGCGCGACGCGCGCGACAGCGCGGTCACTTTCTCGTAGCTGTTCAGGCGCGCGGCCGCGCCGGACGCTTCGATTTCCGCCGACTTGAGCGCGCTGCGCGTGACGAGCCGCCGGTTCTCGAGGCTTTCGCGGTTCGCGCGCAGTTCGGCTTCGGCGGCCGCGATCTGGTGTTTCGCCAGGCCGCCGAGCGAGTAGTTGCCGCTCACCGCGAAACCGATCCATGTGTCGTTGGTCGCGTTCGGGCGGCCGCTCGATATCGAACGGCTCGCGCCGATACCGATCGACGGAAAGCGTTCCGCCTGCGCGACCCGCACGCGCGCATCGGCCGCATCGACGGCCGCCGCCGCGGCAAGCACCGACGGCGTGCGTTCGATGTCGCCGCCGGCGTGGCCGAGATCGCCGACGAAATCGACCGTGCCGCCGAGGGGCGCCACGCGCCGCGGGCGGGCGCCGATCAGTTCGGTGAGCTTCGCGGCGGCGACGTCGAAGCGCGTGTTGGCCTTCAGCACTTCCGCCTGTGCATGCAGGATCGCCAGTTCGACCAGATTGCGGTCCGACGAAACCGACAGTCCGGCCCGCACGCGATCGAGAATCTTCGTGCGCGTGTCGCTCAGCGCGGCGACCTGGCGCCGCGCGGCGGCGACGACGTCCTGGCTCGCGGCCAGTTCGATGAACGTCGACGCCGTCTGATACGCAACCGTCTCGATCGTGTCGGCCAACTGGTACTGCTTCTGGCTGCGCGTCGAGTCCGCCGCGGAAATCCGGCCCGACGTACGGCCGAAGTCGTACAGCAACTGCGACACGCCGATCGAGGCGCGCGTGCCGGTGCGGTTGCCGTTGCTGCCGAAACTGCCGCCATAGCCGGGGCGCACGCCATAGTCGATCTTCGGGTACCAGGCCGCTTTCGCGACCTCGACCTCCGACAGGCTTTGCGCCACTTCCGCATGCGCGCGACCGATGTCCGGATGGCGCGCGATCGCGACGCCGACCGCGTCGCGCAGCGTCAGGCGATCGAGCGCGATGCGCAGCGTTTCGCCCGATGCGCCGGCGGAATCCTCTGCATCCTCGGGATCCGCTGCGTGCGCGGCGGCGGGCGTGTCGAATGCGTCCGGCAGATCCGGCGTGATCGTCGTCACCCCGTCGTGCGGCAACGGCACCGGTGATGGCAGGTCGCCCGGCGCCATCGCACGGGACAGGTTCGCGAGGACGATGCGCCGTGCCGGGTCCGCAGGCGGCAATGGCGGCGCCAGGTGCCGGCGCGGGGCGGCAGCGGCGGCGGCGGGCATGCCGGCCGGCAACGGCACGAACGACGGCGCCATCGCGGTGTGCATCGCCGGAGCGGCACCCCGGGGAGACCCCGGCGGCAACGAACGCGGGGGAGATGCCGCGGCAGCCTGGGCCGCAGGAGCCGGCACGCGGACCGCGGTCTCGAACGAATCGGTCAGTCGGCCGCTCGGCAGCGGCGACGACGATGACGCGAACGCCACCGAGGCGGTATCGAACAGCGCGATCGCGAACAACACATGGCCTGGATGAAAAACGGCACGCGCCGCGCGAGCGGCGCGACGCACTGTGAATCTGGAGCAAGCGGTTGTCTTGAGCATCATCGGGACGCCGGCGGCGAGCCGTCCGGCAAAGCTGGCCCCGCGCATGACGCGGGAACGGATATGCGTCGGGCGAGCCCGCGTCGCGATGCGAACGGGCCTGCCGTGTCGGGGAGGCAGGCCGGCCTCCCCGGGGCGCTGCGGTCAGACGATGATCTGGTGGTTCGCGAGCAGGCTCTCCAGGTTGGTCGTCACGTTGTTCAGCGTGACGAGGGTTTCGGAACCGAACGCCGTCCCGGCGCCGTCGCGGTCGATGCTGATCACCGTATCGGCGCCGACGTTCGTCACCGACAGGAACTGCCCGATCGTGTCGCCCGCATCGATCGTGGGCACGCCGTCCACGTAGTGCGCGGGCCCGTCCGCGTCGGCCGTGTAGCCGACCAGCAGCTTCGACAGATCGATCTTGTCGCCGCTCGTATCGGTGGGGCCGCTTGCCAGCTGGAAGTCGGTGATGACGTCATGGCCGTTGCCGCCGGTGTTGTCCGCGCCGACGACTTCCCACAGGAACACGTCGGTGCCGGCGCCGCCCGTCAGCGTGTCGTTACCGGCGCCGCCGATCAGGATATCGTTGCCGTTGCCACCGTTCAGCGTGTCGTTGCCGGCGCCGCCGCGCAGCAGGTCATTGCCGTCGCCGCCGTTCAGCACGTCGTCGCCGCCATAGCCGTACAGTCGGTCGTTGCCGGACGTGCCCGTGACGGTGTCGCTGCCCGACGTCCCCTCGATGATCGACGCCGACTGCGTCGAGCCGAGCAGGCTCGCGTTCAGCAACTGACCGGCGGTGGCCGATGCGGACAGCCCTGTCTTGTCGGTCGCGGAGATCGTCACGCTGTCGAGCGCGCTGATGCTGATCAGCCCGCCGTTCAGCGTGATCGAACCGAGAAACTCGTTGAGCCTCAGGTTGTCGATCGGGCCGCCGTCGGTCGCCGTGATCGTCAGGTCGGACGACGGCCCGATGATGCCGAGGATTCCGGGGTTGTTGACGACGTTGAAGTGCAGCCCCAGTTCGTTCGCCAGCGCCTGGTTCGCGTTGAATTGCAGCGCGCCGAGGCCGAGCAATCCGCCGTAGTGCAGCGTCACGTGATCGAGGTTGTTGTTGTAGTCCGATGCGGAGAACGCCTGCTGCGTGCTGAAATCGATCAGGTTGAGCAGGTTCGCGCCGATGATCCCGAGCAGGTTCCCCGATGCCTGCGCCGATACGACCGGTGCGACATTCGGATCGATCGTGAAAAGCTGCGACGTCGTCGGGCCGAGGTTGCCGGCGGCATCGACCACGCGCACCGTCGCCGTGTAGTTCGCCGCGGACAACACGCCCGGCGTGTACCAGGTCCAGTTCGTGCCGTTGACGGTCGCGTTGGTCCAGTGGGCGCCGCCGTCGAGGCTGACCTGGACGACCTCGCCCGCACCGAGCGCAGCATTCAGCGTGCCGCTCAGGGTCGGGGTCGTGTCGCCGGTGATCCAGTCGTTGGGCACGCCGGTGTTGTCGGTCAGGGTCGTCAGCGTGGCCGTCGCAGTCGGTGCGGTCGTATCGACCGTGATCGCGAATGCCGTGCTCGGGGGGCTCACGTTGCCGGCCGTGTCCGTGGCGGTGACGGTCAGGCTGTGTGCGCCTTCACCCAGTGCGGTGGTCGGCGTGAACGTCCAGTTTCCGGACGGGTCGGCTGTCGTCGTGCCCAGCAACGTCGTGCCGTCATACACGCTCACCGTGCTGCCTGCTTCCGCCGTACCGGCAAGCGTCGGGGTCGTGTCGTCCGTCGTCGTGCCAGTCGTCAGCAGCCCGACGATCGAGCCGACGTCGTCGGTCACGGTGCCGATGATCGGCGCGGCCGGCGCCGTCAGGTCTGAAACCGTTACCGACGCGGACGGGCCGGTGTTGCCAACCGCGTCCGTGGCGGTCACGCCGATCACCGTGCCGATCGGCAGCGGGGTCGACGGCGTGTACGTCCACGCGCCACTCGGGTCGGCCGTCACGGTGGCGTCCGGCGTGCCGTCGCCGTTCGTGTCGATGTTGACCGTCGCACCCGCTTCGGCCGTACCCGACAGT
>NZ_JACCQC010000031.1:0-83160 GCF_015712225.1 Burkholderia sp. 9775_39
TTGTAGAACGGCAGTTCCTGGATCTGGCGATACGCGGCGTCGGCGAGTTCCTTGCGGCCGTAGCCGACGTTCACGCACCACAGGCCGGCCATCCCGTCGATCACCTTGTTGCCGTCCGAGTCCCACAAGTAGACGCCGTCGGCCTTCACGATCACGCGGCTGCCGGCACGATTGAGCGCGCCCATGTCCGAGAACGGATGGATGTGGTGCGCGGCGTCGAGCGCGCGGTATTCGGCGGTCGAGCGTGCCTGCGTCGCGCGCGGCGCGGCGGCCGTGGCGGTCGGTGCGGCCGGCTGGATCCAGGCAGATTCGTTGCGGTAAGTCATGTTTCCTCCGTGATTCCGTATGCGGTTGGCACGCTTACACGTGCAGCAGCAGATGGCGGCGTTCCCACGAGCTGATCACGCGGAAGAACGCTTCGTATTCGGTTTCCTTCAGCGCGAAATACGCCTTCAGGAACTTGTGCCCGAGGATCTCGCCGAGCGGCTCGCACGCGGCCATCAGCGTCAGCCCTTCCTCGAGGTTGCGCGGCAGCTGGTACGGCAGGCTGTAGCCGTCGCTCACCAGCGGCTCGGTCGGCTCCAGGCGCTGCGTCATGCCGAGATAGCCGGCCGCGAGCGTCGCCGCGAGCGCGAGGTACGGATTGCAGTCGACACCGGGGATGCGGTTTTCGATGCGGCGCGCGGCCGGACCCGAATGCGGAATGCGGAACCCCACCGTGCGGTTGTCGTAGCCCCACTGCACGTTGATCGGCGCGGCCATGAAGCGCGACAGGCGGCGGTACGAGTTGATGTACGGCGCGAAGATCGGCATCAGCGCCGGCGTGTACTTCTGCAGCCCCGCGAGGTAGTTGTAGAACATCGACGTCGCGCCGCCGGTTTCCTGCGACGTGAACAGGTTCTGGCCCGTTTCCTCGTCGACGATGCTCTGGTGCACGTGCATCGCCGAGCCCGGTTCGTCTTCCATCGGCTTGGCCATGAACGTCGCGTACATGTTGTGGCGCAGCGCGGCCTCGCGCACCGTGCGCTTGAACAGGAACACCTGGTCGGCCAGCGACAGCGCGTCGCCGTGCATGAAGTTGATCTCCATCTGCGCGGCGCCGACTTCGTGGATCAGCGTGTCGATGTCGAGGTTCTGCGATTCGCAGTACTCGTAGATGTCCTCGAACAGCGGATCGAACTCGTTGACGGCCTCGATCGAGTACGACTGGCGGCCCGTTTCGGGGCGGCCCGTGCGGCCGACCGGCGGACGCAGCGGCAGGTCGGGGTCCTTGTTCATGTCGACCAGGTAGAACTCGAGTTCCGGCGCGACGACCGGCTTCCAGCCCTTCGCCTTGTACAGGTCGAGCACGCGGCGCAGCACGTAGCGCGGCGAGATCTCGACCGGCGAGCCGTCGAAGTGCACGCAGTCGTGGATCACCTGCGCGGTCGGGTCGACGGCCCACGGAATCAGGCGGATCGTCGATGTGTCGGGCACGCACACCATGTCGGGGTCGGTCACGCCGGTCAGCGAGCCGTCTTCCGGATATTCGCCGGTGACGGTCTGCACCATCACGGCTTGCGGCAGGCGCATCGATTCGCCGGACGTGAACTTGTTGCGCGGCGTGATCTTGCCGCGCGCGATGCCGGCCATGTCGGGAATGATCGCTTCGATCTCGGTGATCCGATGCTGCTTCAGAAAGTCTTCGATGTCTTGCATGTCTGTTCTCGTTGTCTGGTGGGCGCGCTCAGGCGAGCGCGGCGGCGGCCGTGGCGCGCGTGCGGGCGGCGCGGCGCGCGCGGCACGCGTCGCCGAACGCGCGGAAGATCGCGCTCGACAGCGGGTCCTGCGCATGTCGCCATTCCGGATGCCACTGCACGGCGAGCGCGAACGCCGGTGCGTCGACGACGCTCACGGCCTCGATCAGGCCATCCGGCGCGACGGCCTCGACCGCGAGACCGGAGCCGAGTTGCGCGACGCCCTGCTTGTGCAGCGAGTTCACCTGCACTTCGTCGCGGCCGCCGGCGAGCGCATGCAGCTGGCCGCCGGGCGTCAGGCGCACGACGTGCGCGGGGCCGTATTGCGTATCCATCGGCGCGTCGTCGTCCTCGCGGTGGTCGGCGAAGCCGGGCACGTCGTGCACGCGCTGATGCAGCGTGCCGCCGCACACGACGTTCAGCTCCTGGAAGCCGCGGCACACGGCGAGCACGGGCACGCCCGCGACGATGGCCGCGCGCAGCAGCGGCAGCGTCGTCGCGTCGCGCGCCGGGTCGTGCTTCGTGCCCGGTGCGCTCGGTTCGCCGCCATACAGATGCGGCTCGACGTTCGAGTAGCTGCCGGTAAACAGCAGCCCGTCGACCGCGTCGAGCACGTCGGCGGTCGACTGGCGCTCGCCGAGGGCGGGCAGCACCATCGCGAGCGCCTGCGCGCCGTCGACGATCGCGGCGACGTATTTGTCGCCGACCGTATGCGACGCGTGGGCGCCGATCTGGGTGAGGTCGGCGGTGATGCCGACGAGAGGTTTCCTTTCCATGACGTCAATCAGTAATCCGTAGGGACGTGACGTGCATCGAGCCGGATGCGGCAAAACGCAGGCGCGACACGACCCCGCAGCCGGGCGCGAGGCGCACGGCCGCTGGTGAATGGGCGCAACGGGATGGCGTGGCGATCCGCGCTGCGCGCGACGATCAGGCCGTCGTTCGTTTCCTCGCGATACGCGACGCGGCAACGTATGCGCGAACGCGTTCCGTCACCGCACGGAAGATGCGGTTGGCGAATCGGCACATGAAACGAACGACGTGAAGAAAGGAGAGGCGCTACGGCAGCAGCGACGCCACTTCGTCGGTATCGACGGCGACGAATGCGCGTGCGGAAACGGCGTTGTGACGCCGAACGGAACGACGGGACAGGATGGTGTAGATCGACAGGTGAAGCAGGCGAGGACTATGCCAGCCGCAACTGCCGTCGGAAGCGGGAACGGCGCTGCGCAAACTTCGCACATCGCCTCGATCCCACCTCACCAGAGGGCCACGGACTCTCACGATTACACTCGACTGGTTTGTTGAAAGTATTGAACACCTGATCGTTTCGACGCACGGGGCGTTTAAAATAATCGAGGCGCCGGTCCTGCGTCATTTACATTGACGGGCATCAATTGTTGCGTTGCGATAACGCTTTTCGATGCCTATGAAAGCCTGATGACGCCGACCTGAGAGCCAGCATATACGAGCCAATAACGGCGTCAAATGTTTTTTAATGGTCCTGCATCAGGGCTTTCCCGAGCAGTGCGAACAAAAGATTCGCAAAAGGAATAATCGGCATGCCGTTCATTATTTCGAACGGCTTTCAGGGTTTTCCCCGCTGATGTGCGGCATAAAGTGATTAGAATATTCAACGGCTGTCCCATGCGTCGTTTCACTTTGTCATCGCACTTATCGTGTCCGAAACCGAATCGATGTCCACCGAAGTCGCCGAGCGCCTGCGTTTCGTGCGCAACAAGCATGGCCTGTCGCAGCGCGAGCTCGCGAAACGCGCCGGCGTCACCAACGGCACGATCTCGCTGATCGAACAGGGCCGCGTGAGCCCGTCGGTCGGCTCGCTGAAGAAACTGCTCGAATGCATCCCGATGAGTCTCGCGGCGTTCTTCACGTTCGAGCTCGTCGAATCGCGCGCGGTCGTGTCGCGCCGCGACGAGATGCCGAACCTCGGCAACGAGTCGCTCGCGTTTCAGCTCGTCGGCGCGAACGTGAAGGATCGCAACATGTGCATCCTGCGCGAGACCTACCAGCCGCTGGCCGACACGGGGCCCGAGATGCTGGTGCACGCGGGACACGAGGGCGGCGTCGTCGTGTCGGGCCGGCTCGAGTTGACCGTCGACGGCGCGACGTGGCTGCTCGACCCCGGAGACGGCTACTACTTCGAAAGCCGTTTGCCGCATCGTTTTCGCAATCCCAGCGCGGAACTGATCTGCGAGGTCGTGTCGGCCAATTCGCCGGCGACCTTCTGACCGCGCGTCACCGCATTCGCTGCAGGCCGGCCGCATGCCTCGCGCGCGGCGCGCCGCATCGCGAATGCCACAACATTGAGGCATCCTGATGAACAAGTTGACTTTGGCTGACTGGCAACACAAGGCGGCGTCGCTCGAGATCGAAGGGCGCGCATTCATCGATGGCGCGTCGCGCGACGCACATGGCGGCAGGACGTTCGACTGCGTGAGCCCAATCGACGGCCGCGTGCTGGCGAAGGTCGCCGATTGCGGCGAAGCGGACGTGAACGCGGCCGTCGCGGCAGCCCGCCGCGCATTCGACGCAGGCGTATGGGCCGGCCTGAACCCGCGCGCACGCAAGGCCGTGCTGCTGCGCTGGGCCGCGCTGATGCGCGAGCATCTCGACGAACTGTCGCTGCTCGAGACGCTCGACGCGGGCAAGCCGATCGGCGACACGACGACGGTCGACGTGCCGGGCGCCGCGTACTGCGTCGAATGGTTCGCCGAGGCGATCGACAAGGTCGGCGGCGAGGTCGCGCCGGCCGATCATCATCTCGTCGGCCTCGTCACGCGCGAGCCGGTCGGCGTGGTGGCCGCCGTCGTGCCGTGGAACTTCCCGATCCTGATGGCCGCATGGAAATTCGGCCCCGCGCTCGCGGCCGGCAACAGCGTCGTGCTGAAACCGTCGGAGAAGTCGCCGCTGACCGCGATCCGCGTCGCGCAGCTCGCGTTCGAAGCCGGCATCCCGGCCGGCGTATTCAACGTCGTGCCGGGCGCGGGCGAACCGGGCAAGCTGCTCGCGTTGCATCGCGACGTCGACTGCATCGCGTTCACGGGCTCGACGGCGGTCGGCAAGCTGATCATGCAGTATGCGGCGCAGTCGAACCTGAAGCGCGCGTGGCTCGAACTCGGCGGCAAGTCACCGAACATCGTGCTGCCCGACTGTCCCGATCTCGACCGCGCGGCGCAGACGGCGGCCGGCGCGATCTTCTACAACATGGGCGAGATGTGCACGGCCGGCTCGCGGCTGCTCGTGCATCGCGACATCAAGGACGCGTTCATCGAGAAGCTCGTCGCGGCCGCCCGCGCATACGTGCCCGGCAATCCGCTCGATCCGTCGGTGTCGATGGGCGCGATCGTCGACGGCATCCAGCTCGAACGCGTGCTCGGCTATATCGAAGCGGGGCGCGGCGAGGGCAGGCTCGTCACGGGCGGTGCGCGCGTGAACGCGGAAACGGGCGGCTTCTATGTCGAGCCGACGGTGTTCGAGGTGAAGCCCGACGCGAAGATCGCGCGCGAGGAAATCTTCGGGCCCGTGCTGTCGGTGATCGTGTTCGACGACGTCGACGAGGCCGTGCGGATCGCGAACGACACCGAATACGGGCTGGCCGCGGCCGTGTGGACGTCGAACCTGACGACCGCGCACGACGTGTCGCGCCGGCTGCGGGCGGGCACCGTGTGGGTGAACTGCTATGACGAGGGCGGCGACATGAACTTCCCGTTCGGCGGCTACAAGCAGTCGGGCAACGGCCGCGACAAGTCGCTGCACGCGCTCGAGAAGTACACCGAACTGAAGTCGACGCTGATCCGGCTGCGCTGACGCGCGGCCGGGCGCGGGCGTGTCGCCGTCCGGCGACGCGCCCAGCCTTCGGTGCGCGTTACGCGGTGCGCAGCGCGGGATGGAAGCCGGCGGCTTCGATGATCGACTGCACGCGCTCGGCGCCTTGCGCCGAGTCGACCTTGACGATCTTCGCCGCGACGTCGATGTCGAGCTTCGCGGCGGGGTCGGCGGCCGTCACCGCGCGCGTGATTGCGTTGGCGCAGCCGCCGCAGGTCATGTCCTGGACTTCGAATTCCATCGTGTTCTCCCGGATGGATGGTTGACGAATACGTGCAGCATGAAGCTTGCCATGGTGGGAAGGTCAAGCGCCGCACGCAACGAGGTGTACGGCATCAGCCATTTGTAATGCTGAAGTCTGACGAATCGCGATTCGTGTGCGCGCGTCAGTCCGAATTTTTCCCGATTGACGGCCATCCATTGTCGACGAAATCTGGCGGAGCCTTGCGCGGCAACGGGCGTGTCACGTCGATCGCGTACGATCTCCATGTTCGGAGTAAGGGTACTCCGAGGTGAAAATGCGAATCGATCTTAGTATCGATTCCCTTCGATATTTCCGTTCATTACGCACATGACCCGTTTCGCTATCGGTTTCGCACTGGCCCTGCTGGGCGCCTTGGCCACGTCCGCCTTCGCGGCCGACGACGTCGTCAACCTGACGCTGAAGGACCACAAGTTTTCGCCCGATGGCGTGACGATCCCCGCCGGCAAGAAAGTGAAATTCGTCGTGAAGAACCTCGACGCGACGCCGGCGGAATTCGAGAGCGACGACTTCAAGGCGGAGAAGGTCGTGCCGGCCGGCAAGTCGGTCGAGATCCTGGTCGGGCCGCTGAAGGCCGGGACCTACGAGTTCCACGACGAGTATCACGAAGCGCAGTCGAAGACGCACCTGACCGTCAAGTAAGCCGATACCGACATGCTGTCTACTGCCCTGATCGTCTTTCGTGAAGTGCTCGAGGCCGCGCTGGTGGTCTCGATCGTGATGGCTGCCACGAAGGGCGTGCCGCGGCGCGGCTGGTGGGTGGGCGGCGGGCTGGTCGGCGGCGTGGTCGGCGCCGGCCTGATCGCGGCGTTCGCCGACGTGATCTCGCAATGGGCGTCCGGCATGGGCCAGGAAGTCTTCAACGCGGGCGTGATGTTCGTCGCGACGCTGATGCTCGCGTGGCACTGCATCTGGATGAGCCGGCACGGTCGCGAAATGGCGCTGCACATGGGCGAGGTCGGCCGCGCGGTCGCGGCCGGCAGCCGGCCGCTGACGGGGCTCGCGATCGTGGTCGGCGTCGCGGTGCTGCGCGAGGGCTCCGAGGCCGTGCTGTTCCTGTACGGGATCGCCGCGGGCGATCCGGGCCAGACGCCGCAGATGATCGCCGGCGGGCTGCTCGGCGTGCTCGGCGGTGCGGGGCTCGGCTATGCGATATACGCGGGCCTGCTGCAGATTCCGTTGAAGCGCCTGTTCTCCGTCACCAACGGGCTGATCGTGCTGCTCGCCGCGGGCATGGCGAGCCAGTGCGTCGGCTTCCTGCTGGCGGCCGGGCTCGTGCCGTCGTGGGGCGATGCGGTCTGGGACACGTCGTGGCTGCTCAAGGAAACGAGCATCGTCGGCAAGGCGCTGCATACGCTGATCGGCTATACCGCGCGCCCGGCGGGGATCCAGATCGCCGCGTACGTCGCGACGCTGGTGGCGATCCTCGTGCTGGCACGGTTCGTCGGCCGGCCGCAGGAGACGGTGAGGCCGCCGCGCGCCGCGGCGTGAGTGTTTCCGGGTTTCCCGGTTCGAATGAAACAAGGGGCGTCATGGACGCCCCTTGTTCATGTGCGGTGCGCGATGCACCTGCGCGGCCTTGCTGACGGCGGCCGCGGATGCGCGCGTTGCGTGCGTCAGCTGTGGTTGTCGATCCACGCGCGCGCCCATTCGAGCCCGGCATCGCGCGCATCGTCTTCGGTGTCGAACACGCCGAGCACGCCCGACGCCTCGACGAGCCGATTGTTCTGCGTGATCGTGCCGCTTGCCGCGAAGCGCTCGGGCTGCATGATCTCGTCCTGCTGCAGGATCGCGTGGCCCCAGATCTGGTAGCCGTGGTAGGTCTGCGCTTCCATTATCGAGTCACCTCCGCCGCGCGGCCGTGCGTGCCGACCTGCAGCACGTTGCCGTCCGGCGTGTATTGACGCGGGATGTTGGAGAAGGTGGGCGCGTGCGTCGCATCCGGTGCGGCGGGCTGCATCACCGTGAGACGCCCGGGTGCCGGCTGCGCAACCGGGCGCGGCGCGGCCGGCGTGTCGGTCGCGGCGGCGGCCGGGCGGTGCGGGCCGGCCTTCACGGCCTGCGCGACGCGGCGCTTGTGCGGTTTCGCCGCGGCTTTCGGCGTGGCGGCGCTCGCGTGCTTCTCCGCGCTCTTGCCGGTGCGTGCGTCGGCGCTTGTGTGGGCGGCCGGCATACGGGCATCCGGCATACGGGCATCCGGCGTACGGGCATCCGGCGTACGGGCAGCAGGCTGCCGCGCCTCGGGCGGGTTCCAGACCTCGACATAGTGCTCGGCGGCCCAGCCCGTCGACGCGAACGTCAGCGCCAGCAATCCGCATCCAAACAGTCTTACCATTGTCTCTCCGTCATATTCGTTGCGGCGCGCGTCCGGCCGGGGCCGTGCCTCTGCACTCGGGGAAGCCGGCTCAGGAGAACACCTCGAGCCCGTGTTTCTCGACGATCTGGAGCATGCGCGCGGCGATGCCGCTGGGCCGCTTGTCGCCCTGTTCCCATTGGCGGATCGTCGAGGTCGTCGTGTTCAGGTAGAGCGCGAACACGCTCTGGCTGACGTTGACGGACTTGCGAATGCGGGCGATCGCTTCCGGATCGAACTGCGGGGCGGCTTCGATGCAGAGATCGTCGTATTCCCGCATCGTCTTCTTGTCGATCAGTTGCGCACGATAAAGGCCGGACGCGGCGCTGTGGATCGCCTCCGTTGCGTCGCTCTTGAATCGACTCTTAGCCATTGCACATCTCCACCCACTCTTTCAGGGTAACCAGCGTCGTGATGTCGCTGTCGGTGTGTCGGCCGACATCCGCGGCGAGCTTTCTGAAGGCGCGCAGTTCGCGTGCGTCGATGTTCTCGCGGTCGCATTTCGCGAACAGGAACACGAACACCCACGTGTGCCCGACCTTGCCCAGCACGATCCCGCGCTGCCGATTGCCGCCGAGGCGCTTCTTCCACACGTTGCCGCCGAGATCGACGCCCTGGCCGCGGGCCAGATCCCGCACCGCGCGGCAGAGTTCGTCATCGGCGATTCCCGCTTTCCCGGCTGCCGTGTGAAACCACTTCGTCTTGAACACGCGTCGTACGGAGGCAGACATGTCGAGCCGGTCGAGTTAGCACAGGATTATATACCACTACGTGGTACATATTTCGACCTGGCCGAATGGCCGACCTCGCATCCGCATACGGTCGGGACGGCCCGGCGAGGGGCCATCCCGACGTCCGGCCTTACTCCACCGTCACCGATTTCGCGAGGTTGCGCGGCTTGTCGACGTCGGTGCCGCGTGCACACGCGGTGTGATACGCGAGCAGCTGCAGCGGCACGACGTGCAGGATCGGCGACAGTTGGCCGTAGTGCTCCGGCATCCGGATCACGTGCAGGCCGTCGTCGTTGACGATCTGCGTATCGGCATCGGCGAACACGTACAGCTCGCCGCCGCGCGCGCGCACTTCCTGCATGTTCGACTTCAGCTTCTCGAGCAGCGTGTCGTTCGGCGCAACCGTGACGACCGGCATCGCTTCCGTGACGAGCGCGAGCGGCCCATGCTTCAGTTCACCGGCCGGATAGGCCTCGGCGTGGATGTACGAGATTTCCTTCAGCTTCAGCGCGCCTTCGAGCGCGATCGGGTAGTGCAGCCCGCGGCCGAGGAACAGCGCGTTTTCCTTGCGTGCGAATTCCTCCGACCACGCGATGATCTGCGGCTCGAGCACGAGCACGCTGTTCAGCGCGGCCGGCAGGTGGCGCAGCTCCTTCAGGAATTGCGCTTCCTGCGCGGCGTCGACGTGCCCGCGCAGCTTGCCGAGCGTCGCGGCCAGCACGAACAGCGCGACGAGCTGCGTCGTGAACGCCTTCGTCGACGCGACGCCGATCTCGGTGCCCGCGTGCGTGAGGAACTGCATTTCGGTCAGGCGCACCATCGCGCTCGTCGCGACGTTGCACACCGCGAGCGTATGCGTGTGGCCGAGCGACTGCGCATGCTTGAGCGCCGCGAGCGTATCGGCCGTCTCGCCCGACTGCGAGATCACGAGCACGAGCTGGCGCGGGTTCGGCACCGACTCGCGGTAGCGGTATTCGCTGGCGATCTCGACCTGGGTCGGGATCTTCGCGATCGATTCGAGCCAGTATTTCGCGGTGAGGCCCGAGTAGTAGCTCGTGCCGCACGCGAGGATCAGCAGGCTGTCGATCTCCGCGAACGCGGCGGGGGCCGCATCGCCGAACAGCGTCGCGTCGAAGGCGTCCGTCTGCGGCACGGTGTCGCCGATCGCGCGCGGCTGCTCGAAGATTTCCTTCTGCATGAAGTGGCGATAGGGTCCAAGCTCGACCGCGCCGCCGTACGCGCTGACGACGCGGATTTCGCGCTGCACGGTGGCGCCGTGACGGTCGACGATCGTCACGCCGTCGAGCGACAGCTCGCACACGTCGCCTTCCTCGAGGAACGTGAAGCGGTCGGTGCTGCCGGCGAGCGCGAGCGCATCGGATGCGAGGAAGTTCTCGCCGTCGCCGTGACCGACGACGAGCGGCGAACCCTGGCGCGCGCCGACGACGGTGTGCGGCTGGTCCTTGTGGATCACGGCGATCGCGTAGGCACCGTGCAGCTGCTGCACGGCCTCGCGCACCGCGTCGAACAGGTTGCCGCGATACAGGCTGTGCACGAGGTGCGCGATCACTTCGGTGTCGGTCTGCGACACGAATTCGTAGCCCTTCGCGCGCAGCGTTTCGCGCAGCGGCTCGAAGTTCTCGATGATGCCGTTGTGCACGAGCGCGAGCGCGTTCGACGAGAAGATCGGGTGCGCGTTGTGCGTGACGGGCGCGCCGTGCGTGGCCCAGCGCGTGTGCGCGACTCCCGTCGTGCCTTCGAGGTGCGTCTCGCGCACCTGCGTGTCGAGATCGGCGACGCGTGCGACGCTGCGCGCGCGCTTCGGGGCGCCCGGCTCGAGCACGGCGACGCCGCACGAGTCGTAGCCGCGGTATTCGAGGCGCCGCAGACCTTCGATCAGCACCGGAACGATATTACGTTGCGCAACTGCGCCGACAATGCCGCACATGAATGGTCAATCCTGTAAGTCGACGCGGGCGCCGCGGGGCGCCCGCAAAAGGTTCAGCTCTTCTTCTTGACCGGCCGGACGTAGCCGCTCTTCGCGGTCTGCGTCTTCTCGTTCAACGCGAGGACGCCTTCGGCCACGTCCTTCCAGATCGTCGTGCCGGCGGCGATCGTCACGCCGCGGCCGACCCGCACGGGGGCAACCAGCTGCGTGTCGGAGCCGACGAACACGTCGTCCTCGATCACGGTGCGGAACTTGTTCGCGCCGTCGTAGTTGCAGGTGATCGTGCCAGCGCCGATGTTCACGCGCGCGCCGATGTCGGCGTCGCCGATGTACGTGAGGTGGTTCGCTTTCGAACCGTGACCGATCACCGCGTTCTTCACCTCGACGAAGTTGCCGACGTGCGCTTCGTCCGCGAGCTGCGCGCCGGGGCGCAGCCGCGCGTACGGGCCGATCACGGTGTTCGCGCCGAGCGCGGCGCCGTCGATGTGCGTGAACGCGTCGATGCGCGTGCCGGCGCCGACCGACGCATTGCGGATCACGCAGTTCGCGCCGATCGTCACGTTGTCATCGAGCGTCACGTTGCCTTCGAACACGCAGTTCACGTCGATCGACACGTCGCGCCCGCAGCGCAGCGTGCCGCGCACGTCGATGCGCGCCGGATCGGCGAGCGTGACGCCGTCGACGAGCAGCGCGTCCGCCACGTTGCGCTGGTGAATGCGTTCGAGCTCCGCGAGTTGCGCCTTGCTGTTCACGCCGAGCGTTTCCCATTCCTCGTCGGGCTGCGACGTGACGACCTCGAAGCCGGCCTCGATCGCGAGTTCGACGACGTCGGTCAGGTAGTACTCGCCCTGCGCGTTTTCGTTCTTCAGCGCGCCGAGCCACATCGACAGCTGCGCCGTCGGCGTGACGATGATGCCGGTGTTGATCTCGGCGATCTTCAGCTCTTCCGGCGACGCATCCTTCTGCTCGACGATGCGCGTGACGAAGCCGGACGCGTCGCGCACGATGCGGCCGTAGCCGGTCGGGTCGTCGAGCGTGACGGTCAGGATCCCGTAGCGGCCCTCGCGTGCGGCATCGACGAGACGCTGCAGCGTCGACGCGCGCGTGAGCGGCACGTCGCCGTACAGCACGAGCGTCGGTTGCGCGGGATCGAGCAGCGGCAGCGCCTGGCGGACCGCATGGCCGGTGCCGAGCTGCTCGGCCTGCACCGCGAACTGGACGTCGGGCGCGGCGACCGCGGCCTGGACCTGCTCGGCGCCGTGGCCGACGACGACGACGAGCCGGGACGGCTGCAGTGTGCGCGCGGTGTCGATGACGTGGGAGAGGAGCGGCCTGCCGGCCAGGGGGTGAAGCACTTTCGGCAGCGCGGAACGCATGCGCTTGCCGGTGCCTGCCGCCAAAATCACGATATTCATGGCGCCAGCTTGTCAGAGGAGTTCGAAGCCGTCCATTTTAGCATGCGGCCCCTGCCGTTCCGGGGCTGCCGCGGCGGGCGCGCGACGCCGGAAAGGGCGGCCGGCGCCCGGTTCCGGCGGGTGTTCCGGCCCTGCTTACAGGTCGTCGAACTGGACGATCGAGATCGGTTTGGACGCGCCCGGCGTCGCGGTGTCGTCGCCCGATGCGCACGGTTCCTCGTCGAACGCGATGTCGCCCTGCGGGTCGGCTTCGCCCGTCGCGCGCAGCGACTGGAACGGGTACAGCGTCGTGTCCATCAGGTGCGACGGCACGACCTTCGCGAGCGCGTTGAACATGTTGTCGACGCGGCCCGGGAAGCGCTTGTCCCAGTCGCGGATCAGCGCCTTCATTTCCGCGCGCTTCAGGTTCGGCTGGCTGCCGCACAGGTTGCACGGGATGATCGGGAATTCGCGCAGCTCCGCGTATTTCTCGAGATCGGTTTCCTTCACGTACGCGAGCGGGCGGATCACGATGTTCTTGCCGTCGTCCGACTGCAGCTTCGGCGGCATTCCCTTCAGCTTGCCGCCGTAGAACATGTTCAGCAGCAGCGTCTGCACGATGTCGTCGCGGTGATGGCCGAGCGCGATCTTGGTCGCGCCGAGCTCGCCGGCCACGCGGTACAGGATCCCGCGGCGCAGCCGCGAGCACAGCGAGCAGGTCGTCTTGCCTTCGGGGACGAGCCGCTTGACGATGCTGTAGGTGTCCTGGTTCTCGATGTGGAACGGCACGCCGACCTGCTCCAGGTATTCGGGCAGCACGTGCTCGGGGAAGCCCGGCTGCTTCTGGTCGAGGTTCACCGCGACGATGTCGAAGTCGATCGGCGCGCGTTCGCGCAGGCGCAGCAGCACGTCGAGCATCGCGTAGCTGTCCTTGCCGCCCGACAGGCACACCATCACCTTGTCGCCCTGCTCGATCATGTTGTAGTCGCCGATCGCCTGGCCGACCTGGCGCACGATCCGCTTGAACAGCTTGTTGTTCTCGTACGCTTCCTTCTGCTCGCGGCGCGTCAGCGCGGGGCGGCCGGTTTCGGCGGTCGTGGCGTCGGCCGCCGTGTCGTTCATGTGGGGGGCGTTCATGCGCGCTCCTCGTCCTTGATGCGAAAGACTTCGACGCCGACGGCGTCGCAGTCCGGATAGGCGTCCGGTTTCTCGGTACGGACGCGTACCGCGCGCACGGCATCGTGCGCCAGCAGGTGCGCGGCGATCGAGTCGCACAGCGTCTCCTGCAGGTGGATGTGGCCGCGCGCCACGCATTGCGCGACGCTCTGCTTCATCAGATCGTAGTCGACGACTTCGTGCAGCCGGTCGTCGACCGGGGTGGACAGCGCGAGCGGCACGAACAGGTCGACGTTGATGACGACGCGCTGCTCGCCGCGCTTCTCGTGTTCGAAGGCCCCGATGTTGATGTGCACCTCGTAGTCGCGCAGGTAGAGCCTGCGGCAATCCGCGAGGCGGGGGTGCAGGAGAGCGGAAAACATGGTCGTCCCAGTCAAATTGGCGTGCGCGCACGCAAAGCGGCGCGGGCGGCGGCGGTCAGGCCGCGCCCGCGCGGTTCATTCATTCGGGCCGGCGGCCGGCGGCACCAGGTGCTCGCCGCCGTCGACGGTCAGCGTCGCGCCCGTGACGCCGGGCGCGCTCGCGAGATAGCACGCGGCCGCCGCGATGTCGTCCGCGTGCGGCGCGTGGCCGCGCACGAGCGCCGCGACCCGCACCTTCGGTGCGAGCGCCAGCGCGAGCGCCGACGTCGCGCGGTTCAACGCGGCCTGCATCAGCGCGTGCGACAGCTGCGCCGGTGCGGGGTGAAACAGCGCCTGATCCAGTACGTGGATCGCGCACGCGCGCAGCGCTTCGTGCTCGCGCGCGGCGTCGGGCGTCGCATCGGCGAGTGCGCGGGCCAGCGCGAGCGGCGCGGTCACGTTGCGCGCGAGCGCGGCGGCGAGCGACGCGCCGTCCACCGTGTGCGCGTCGTCGGCGCCTGCGCTGGCGCTGACGAACACCGCGCATGCGGGCCGGCCGAGCGCTTCGCCGCACGCGGCGACGAGGGCCGCGGCATTGGCCTCCAGGGCCAGATCGGCGTCGAGCACGGCCGCGCGGCGGCCGTGCGCCGCGACTTCGGCGACGAGCGCGTCGGCGGCCGCGCGCGGCGCGCCGTGGCTGCGCTGCAGCGCGACGTCCCAGCCGCGGCGGGCGAAGCCCGTCGCGAGCGCACGGCCGATCGACGCGGCGTCGGCCGCGCTGCCCAGGGCGCCCGTGACGAGCACCACGCGTGGGGTCGACGTATCGGCTGAAACGGTCATTTACAATGCCGGGATGAACCCGAAAGCTCACGAACCCGCTAGTTTACCTGCTCCCGGCCCTGACGCGCTCGCGCAGTCCGAAACCCTTGCCGCGCAACTGCGCGACGCGATCGCGGCGGCCGGCGGCTGGCTGCCGTTCGACCGTTTCATGGAGCGCGCGCTGTATGCGCCGGGCCTCGGTTACTACAGCGGCGGCGCGCGCAAGTTCGGGCGCCGCGCCGACGACGGCAGCGACTTCGTCACCGCCCCCGAACTGTCGCCGCTGTTCGCGCAGACGCTCGCGCAACCGGTGGCCGAGGCGCTCGCGGCGAGCGGCACGCGCCGCGTGATGGAATTCGGCGCCGGCACGGGCAAGCTCGCGGCCGGGCTGCTCGCGGCGCTCGACGCGCCGGGCGTCGAGCTCGACGAATACCTGATCGTCGACCTGTCCGGCGAGCTGCGCGAACGGCAGCGCGACACGATCGAAGCCGCGGTGCCGGCGCTGGCCGCCAAGGTGCGCTGGCTCGACGCGCTGCCCGAGCGGTTCGACGGCGTCGTGGTCGGCAACGAGGTGCTCGATGCGATGCCGGTGCGGCTGTTCGCGAAGGCGGATGGCGCATGGCGCGAGCGCGGCGTCGCGCTCGACGCGCGGCACGCGTTCGTGTTCGACGACCGGCCGGTCGGCGCGGCCGGCCTGCCGGCGGTGCTCGCGGCGCTCGACGTCGGCGACGGCTACGTGACCGAAACGCACGAGGCGGCGCTCGCGTTCACGCGCACCGTCTGCACGATGCTCGGCCGCGGCGCGGTGCTGCTGGTCGACTACGGTTTCCCCGCGCACGAGTACTACCACCCGCAGCGCGACCGCGGCACGCTGATGTGCCACTACCGCCATCACGCGCACGACGACCCGTTCGTGTACCCGGGCCTGCAGGACATCACCGCGCACGTCGAATTCACCGGCATCTACGAGGCCGCGATCGCCACCGGCGCCGAGCTGCTCGGCTATACGTCTCAGGCGCGCTTCCTGTTGAACGCGGGCATCACCGACGCGCTGGCCGCGATCGATCCGTCCGACATCCACGCCTTCCTGCCGGCCGCGAACGCGGTGCAGAAGCTGATCTCGGAAGCCGAGATGGGCGAGTTGTTCAAGGTGATCGCGTTTTCGCGCGGGATCGACGGCACGCTCGACGCGTTCGCGCGCGGCGACCGCTCGCACGCGCTCTGACGAGGCATCCCTCATGTTGCGCTGGCTGATGGCGTCGTTTGTCGCGGTGATGATCCTGATGCGCTGCTGGCCGTGGCTCGGCAAGCTCGGCATCGGCCGGATGCCGGGCGACGTCACGCTGACGCTCGGCGGGCGGCGCTACCCGTTCCCGTTCATGTCGACGCTGGTGCTGACGATGCTGGTATCGATGGTGGCGCGGCTGCTCTGAGCCGCAGGCGGCGCGTCGCGGCCGGGCCGCGACGCGCGCATGACGGCTCGCGCCTTACAGTTCGATTTCGCCGAGAATCCGGTGCGCGAGCGCCTTCGCTTCCTCGAACGCTTCTTCCTCGCTCGAACTCGTCGTGTGAACGTCGTAGCGCATGTTCTCCGTCTCGTCGCCGTCGTCCCGCGCGAGGATCACGTAGCCCTGAAACTCGCCGTTGTCCGCGCGGTGCGTATGCGCCTTGGCCGTATAGATGCCTTTGGTGAACGTGTTCGTGTCCATCGTGCCTCTCCCGCAATAGGACGCTTCATCGTAGCACTGCGGCGCAGCATGGTGAGTGCGGTTTATCAGTGACCGATCAGCGACCGGTCACCGTTCCTTCAACGTCCCTTCAACCTTCGAGCAGCGCGACGACCTCGTCGAGCGTCGGCGCGTGCGCGCCCGTGTGCCGGCACGCGGCGGCGCCGGCCGCCAGTGCGAACGCGAGATGCTCGCGCCAGCCGCGCTGCGGCGCGGCCATCAGGCTGAACAGCAGCCCGCCGATCGACGCGTCGCCCGCGCCGACCGTGTCGGCCACCTCGACGCGCGGCGGGCTGGCTTCGTGCACGTCGCCGTCCGCGTAGAGCGTCGCCGCCTGCGCGCCGCGCGTGACCAGCACGGCCGCCCGCGGATTCAGCGCGCGCACCGCCGCGATCGCGTCGGGGCCGTCGCCGCCGAACAGGTGCCGCAGGTCCTCGTCGGACACCTTGATCAGGTCGGCGAGGGCGGCCATCTTCTCGAGCGTCGGCCGGTACGCGGCCGTCATCAGGTTCCGGCAGTTCGGATCGAAGCTGATCTTCACGCCGCGCGCGTGCAGGTCGGCCGCGAGCGCGGCCAGCGTGCCCGCGAGCGGTTCGCGCACGAGGCTGATGCAGCCGAAATGCGCCCATTTCACGTGTTCGGTCCAGCCGGCCGGCAGCCGGGCGGGATCGAATGCGAGGTCGGCGCTCGCTTCGCCGATGAAGAAGTACGCGGGCGGGCGCGTCTCGTGGACGATCGCGAGCAGCGGCGGCCGCGCGACGCGCTGCAGGAAGCGCAGGTCGAGCCCGGCCGCTTCGCTCGTGTGCCACAGCACGTCGGAGAAGCAGTCTTCGCCGATCGCGCCGGCGAGCGCGCTCGGCACGCCGAGCCGCGCGACCGCGCGCGCGACGTTCCAGCCGGCGCCGCCCGGCACCGACGTCCACTGCGCATCGCCCGCGCGCACCATGTCGGTCAGGATGTCGCCCGCCGACACGAAAGCCGGAAACGTGCCGCCGCTCATTGCGTCGGCTCGCTGCGTTGCGCGCGCGCGAGGGTCGCGAGCACGTCGTAGCAGGCGCCCATCGTGTGATAGTCGGTCTTGCCGGCCGGGCTTTTCTCGTCGCTGTACTTGCGGTTGTCGCAGGTGAGGATTCGATACCACGCGCCGTAGCGGTGATCGACGAAATGCGCCCAGCTGTAGCGCCAGATCTCGTCGTACCAGTCCCAGAAGCGCTCGCTGCCGGTGCGCGCGCCGAGCATCGCGGCCGCCGCGAAGGTTTCCGCCTGCACCCAGAAATACTTGTTGTGGTCGCAGATCGTGAAGTCGGGGCCGAAGCCGTAGTACAGGCCGCCGTGATCGGCGTCCCACGCGTGCGTGAGCGCCGCGTCGAACAGCTCGGCCGCGCGCGGCGCGAGCCAGTCGAGCGGGCGGTGCCGCTCGAGGATCAGCAGCAGCTTCGCCCATTCGGTCTGGTGTCCGGGCTGGAAGCCCCACGGACGGAAGATGTTCGAGCTGTCTTCCTTGTTGTAGTCCCAGTCGATCGACCAGTCCGCATGGTAGTGCTCCCACACGAGGCCGCCCGACAGCGCGGCCTGGCGCTGCGTGATGTGGGTGGCGAGCTTTTCCGCGCGATCGAGGTACGTGAGGTGGCCGGTCGCCTCGTACGCGGCGAGCAGCGCTTCCGTCATGTGCATGTTCGCGTTCTGGCCGCGATACGACGACACGTTCCAGTTCGCCGTCGCGTCGTCCGCATACAGGCCCGCGGCCGCATCCCAGAAGCGGTGCTCGGCGAGTTCGTAGGTGGCGGCGATCAGCGGGCGCGCTTCGTCGATGCCGGCCATCGTCGCGTGCGCGGCCGCGAGCAGCACGAACGCGAGCCCGTAGCAGTGGCGCGTGCCGTCGAGCGTCGCGCGCTTCGCGCCGTCGCGCCAGTCGAGTTCCCAGTCGTAGCCCTGCAGCGTGTCGTCCCAGTGCGCGTCGCGCAGGAAGCGCAGCCCGTGGCGCGCGTAGTCGAGGTGACGCGGATCACCGAAATGGCGGTACGCCATCGCGTAGTTGAAGACGAACCGGCAACTGCTGACGAGGTGGCGCGACGTGCGGTTGTAGATGCTGCCGTCGTCGCGGAAGTAATGGTAGAAGCCGCCCGTCGGGTCGAAGGCGTGGGTCGCGTAGAAGCGCAGCGTGTCTTCGATGTGCGACAGCAGGAACGACGGATCGCGAAAGCTCGCGACGAACGGTGCGGCTTGCGTGTGGGCGGCCGGCGCGGCCGTGCAGGGTTGGACCGGAGGCATGTTCATGATTCGGTGGCCGTTACGGTATCGAGTGCCGGGGAGCCGGCGGGCTGGCTGCTGGCCCGCACGATCAGCTCGACGGGCAGGGAAATCTCGGTGCGCTCGGGCGCTTCGGCGAGCAGCAGCTCGACGCCGCGGCGGCCGAGCGCTTCCTTGTCGACCGCGAGCGTCGTGAGCGGCGGGCTCGCGTGCGCGGCGGCCGGGATGTTGTCGAAGCCGACGATCGCGATGTCGTCCGGAATCCGCAGGCCGCGCGCGGTGCACACGCGCTGCGCGGCCAGCGCGGCCGCGTCGTTGTACGCGAACACGGCTTCGGGGCGCGGGCCCGGCGCGTCGAGCAGTTGCTCCATCGCGCGCGCGGCGCCCGTGTCCGGGTCGAGCCCCGCGTCGATCGTCACTTCGTAGGCGGGATCGAACAGCCGCCCGGCTTCGAAGAACGCGCGCCGGTAGCCGATCGCGCGCTGCGCGATGCTGTAGTGCGCGGGCGAGCCGCCGATGAAGGCGATCCGCGAGCGGCCGGTGGCGAGCAGGTGGCGCATCGCGAGCGCCGCGCCCGTCGCGTTGTCGATGTTGACCGAGCGCAACCCGGGCGCCCACAGGTCGATCAGCACGAGCGGCCGGCCCGTGGCGGCGAGCGCCTCGATCGTCTCGGGCTCGATGAAGCCGGCCACCGCGATCGCGTCGGGCGCGTGCGGACGCATCTGGCGCAGCACGTCGTCGTTCGGGCCGACCGTGAGCAGCGTCGGCACGATGCCGCGCTCGCGGCAGGCGTCCTCGACGCCGTGCAGCACGTGCGAGAAGAACGGGCTGGCCGGAAAGCGGTTGTGCTGGCGGTGCAGCAGGAAGGTGAGCCGGCGGATGCGCGGCCGCAACTGCGCGGGATCGTAGCCGAGCTGCTGCGCGATCTCGACGATGCGCGCACGCGTCGCTTCGGACAGGCCCGGCTGGTTTTTCAGCGCGCGGGAGACGGTGCCGATCGAGACCTCTGCCGCCCGCGCCACATCGCGAATGGTCGTACCCATCGTTCGGGGTCCGGTTTGTTTAGGGTGAAAGCGATTGTATAGTAAAACGCATCGCCGAATTCGGGCCGGATAACCGGGGAATACCCGAAAATAGCGGGTTTTTAAGCGCTAATCTGCGAAAACTCCGTTACTAAAAATACTAAACAAAACGCGAAAAAGGCAAGGTGCGTGTGAGGGCGTCGGGCGGCATCGACGGTGCCGCGGGAAACAGCTTAAGGAGCGCGAGCCGGCGGCGCGCATGAAGGCGTGCTGCCCCGTGGACTTCGCGCGCGACGATGAGGGCCGGCGGCGCAACCGCCGAACCTTGCGTCGCACCGGCATCGGTTTCTTCGCACGGTGCGCAGGCGTCTAGCTGTTCCGTGCGTCCGCGGCGGCGCGCGGTTCAGCCTGCCGCCCCCGCCACGGCCGGCGGTTCGCCGCGATGGCGCAGCGCGGCGCGGCCGGCATCGAGATCGACGACCGCGAGCCCGTCCGGCTGCTGCTTCGCCCGCCGCTTCGCGAGCGCCGCGACCGACGCGATCTCGTCGCTGCCGTAGCGTTTGGCGCCGTGCGCGCCGGCCGGCACGCCGACCGCGCCGATCGCCATCGTCACGAAGCCGAAGAACGCCGGGTTGCCGTGGCGATCCTCGCCGCGCAGCCCGCCCGCCTGCCGGTCGGCCTGCGTGTAGAAGAGCTGCGCGCCGTCGTTGAAGCGCGCGATCGCGTCGGCGGCCCGCTCGCGCCAGTCGTCGCGCTGGAACAGCACGAGGAAATCGTCGCCGCCGACGTGGCCGAGAAAGTCGCGCTGCGGGTCGCACACGCCGGCCAGCACCGTCGCGGCGAATTTCAGCACTTCGTCGCCCTGCCAGTAGCCGTACTGGTCGTTGAACGGCTTGAACTGGTTCAGGTCGACGTAGCACGCATGAAAGCCGGCGTCGCGTTGGAGCAGGCGGTCGATGTGCGCGCTGATCGGGATGTTGCCGGGCAGGAACGTCAGCGGATTCGCGTAGCGCGCGGCCTCGATGCGCATCTCGGTCACCGCGCGCACGAGGCTCTCGCCGGTGCCGAGCCCGACATAGCGGCCGTGGTCGGTGATCACGAAGCCGTCCGCGAGATAGCGCTGGTCGTGGCTCGCGAGCAGCAGCGCGAGCTGCTCGAAGGTCGTCGCGACGTCGATCATCAGCGGCGCATCGTTCGCGAACTGCAGGCACGGTTTCTTGCCGAACACCTCGCGGTGATACGGCAGCGCGAAACGGTCGATGAAGCCGCGGCGATTCACGAGCGCGACGGGCCGCCCGCGCTCGACGAGCGCGACCGCGTGCAGGTCGGGCATCCGGTTGAACAGCTCGAGCACGTCGTTGCTGGTCGCGTCGCGCGGCAGCGCCGGGGCGGGTACGAGCATCTTCCCGGCGATCGTGCCGGCCGGCCGCACCGCGCGCGTCACGCCGGGAAACACCGCGATGTGCGGCGCGCGGATCGCGTCGCGCGCGGCCGGCGCGACCACCCGCGACGGCTGCGCGTTCGGCCGGCCGAGCAGGAAGCCCTGCACGCAGCAGATGCCCATGTCGCGCACGACGATCAGGTCGCATTCGTTCTCGATGCCTTCCGCGATCAGCTGCGCGCCGCTCGCCAGCGCGAAGTGCTGCATCGCCTTCACCGCTTCGAACTTGAGCGGGTCGCGCGCGATGTCGTGGATGAAGAAACGGTCGATCTTCACGACGTCCGGATGCAGGCGCAGCCACAGGTTCATGCTCGCGTTCGCGGTGCCGTAGTCGTCGAGCGCGAACTGGATGCCGGCGTCGCGCAGCGACGCGACCGCCGGCCCGATGTGCGCGACGTCGGGAATCGCGTTCTGCTCGGTGAGCTCGATCACGATGCGCTCGGCGCCGACGCGCGCACGGCCGAGAAACTGGCGGGTGCGCTCGCGTTCGCTGGCGAGCGTGAGGATCGTGCCCGCGCTGAAATTGAGGAACAGCTTGCCGTCGCAGCCGAGCGCCGCGAACGCGTCGAGGCAGGTGAGTGCGGCGGCCCGTTCGAGCGCGATGGTTTCGCCTTCGCGCGCGGCCTGCGCGAACAGCGCGGCGGGTGGTTCGAGGTCGGTGCCGCGCGGGCCGCGGATCAGCCCCTCGTAACCGACGACCGTCCCCGACCCGAGGTCGACGATCGGCTGGAACACGGCGGCGAGCGCGCGATCCGCGATCAGGCGCGTGGTGCGGGCGACAGCGGAATCGGAGGGAAGCGCGGGCATGGGCGAGGGCAGCCGAATCGACGGGACGCCCGACTTAACGGCACCGCTCGCGGAGAATTGAATGAAGATTTCGTGACACGAGGGGGCGTTGCCGGTGCACCGCGCCGGGCCCGCGCGGGCGCGTGGTGCGAAGGGGGCGGACGGGAGGGTGCGTGCGAAAGGTGGAGGGCCGGGTGCGGAAGGCGGAAGGCCGCCACCGGCGGCCATCGCGCCCCCGACGCGTCAGCGCTTGCCCGTGCTCAGCGCCCCCGACGCGGCAGCCGCATCGCCCTCGTCGTGCTCGCCGCTCGTGTCGCGTGCGCCCCAGCGCTGCGCGAGCGCCGCGCACGCCATCAGCTGGATCTGGTGGAACAGCATCAGCGGCAGCACGATCGCGCCGACCGCGTTCGCCGAGAAGATCACCTTCGCCATCGGCACACCGGCCGCGAGGCTCTTCTTCGAGCCGCAGAAGATGATCGTGATCTGGTCCGCGCGGTTGAAGCCGAGCCGCTTGCTGACGAACGCGGTCAGCAGCAGCGCGATCGCGAGCAGCACGAGGTTGACGACGAGCAGGCCGCCGAGCGCGTGCGGCGGAATCTGGTGCCACAACCCTTCGTTGACGGCCTCGCTGAACGCGACGTAGACGACCAGCAGGATCGAGCCCTGGTCGACGAAGCGCAGCACGCCGCGATTGCGGTCGATCCAGCCGCCGATTACCGGCCGCAGCAACTGGCCGGCGATGAACGGCACGAGCAGCTGCATCACGATGCTGCCGACGGTGCTCCACGGCGACGCCGCGGCGGCCGACTGCGACGTGATCATCAGCCCGACGAGCGCCGGCGTGACGAAGATCCCGAGCAGGCTCGACGCGGATGCCGCGCACACGGCGGCCGGCACGTTGCCCTTCGCGATCGACGTGAACGCGATCGACGACTGGACCGTCGACGGCAGCGTGCACAGGAACAGCACGCCCGCATACAGCGTCGGCGTGACGAGCGGCTGCAGCACGGGCTTCAGCGCGAGGCCGAGCAGCGGGAACAGCGCGAACGTGCTGAGCAGCACGACCGCGTGCAGCCGCCAGTGGGTCGCGCCGGCGACGACGGCTTCGCGCGACAGTTTCGCGCCGTGCAGGAAAAACAGCAGGCCGACCGCGATGTTGGTCGCCCAGTTGAACGCATGGGCGGCCGGGCCGCGGCAGGGCAGCAGGCTCGCGAGCACGACGGTGCCGACCAGCGCGAGCGTGAAGTTGTCGGGAAGAAAACGGGGACGGGCCATCGGGAACTCGATTCGGAAACA
The DNA here is from genome assembly GCF_015712225.1 of Burkholderia sp. 9775_39. Taxonomy (NCBI): domain Bacteria; kingdom Pseudomonadati; phylum Pseudomonadota; class Betaproteobacteria; order Burkholderiales; family Burkholderiaceae; genus Burkholderia; species Burkholderia sp. 9775_39. The sequence goes on from NZ_JACCQC010000031.1 coordinate 23,129, forward strand.
GCACGGGCGGCAAAGGCGCGCGTCGCGCGCGCGGATGGCGTCATTGTCGCGGTTGGCGATTCACTACACAAATTCATTGTGAGAATCGATTGATGAATCTGTTGCATGCAATGGCGTCCGCCACACCTGTCCGGCCTCACGCAAAACAGCAGAAGAATGTTCTGTCGCGATCGCGCCCCGAAGTGAAAAAACCTAGCAGTAACATGGTGTTACACCGATGCCGGCGACATAACACTTTTTGGCTCGACACACTTTCCGCCCGCTCATAAATTACTGCTGAAAGCCTTGGGTCGGCCGAAAGGAGCCGACGGCGGGCGTCGATGGGCACGGAACGATGACGGAACGGGTGAAACGGAAGATCGGACGATGGGTGGCAGGCGTGCTCGGCACGCTGCTGATGCCGCTCGCGCTCGCCCAGCCGCCCCATGGCGGTCACGGGTTCGGCGGCCACGGCTTCGGTGGCGGCGACATGCGCGCGTACGGTCAGGCGGCCGCCGGCGGTCCCGTCTGGCGCCGCGCCGCGCCGCCTGCCGGCGTACGTCCCGGCGGCGTCAGCGGCTCCGGCTCCCGCTGGGGGCTGCGCCCGACGCCGTCGTACGGCCATTACGCCGCGCAAAGCCCGTATCGGCCGATCAGCGCCGAGGTCCGCCAGATGCCGCGCCCACCGGGCGGCGGCAACGTCCCGCTGCGCGCCGGTTCGATCCGCGCCGACGTCGCCCGCTACAACGAGGAGCGCGGCGGTCGTCCGATGCCGCCGCCCCGCTCGCAGGAAGAGCCTGCGCACTCGCCGTTTTTCTCCCCGTTCTACCGAAACTGAGCGCCCCGGCGCGCGTCCCCCCGCCGGCTGATGCGAATTCGCCACAGTCGCGCGCAGATTTCCGCTGATTTTCCCGCCGCATTGCGCTATCTTTCGCGCCCGGCACGCGCATGCCACGCCGCCGCCCGCCCGTGCGACCGCGTTCGCGCCGGGCCGCCGCCGTGCATCCGGCCATGGATACGTTCCGCGAAGTTAAGGCTGGCGCTATACCAGCAATAAGTGTGCGCAATTTTGACCGGACGAATGATCCGTAAAGATGGCTGCGCCCCATACGACGCAAGCACTCGGCTCCAAAAAACAACGCTCGCGCCACTTATCGACTATTCGACAAAACCTGGAGATCCCATGAAAGCATTCGCTCGCCGTGCGTCGCGCACGTCCGTCAAGCTGATCGCCGCAGCCGCCTGCGTGGCGGCCGCCCCCGTCCATGCGCAGTCGAGCGTCTCGCTCTACGGTCAGGTCGACGAATGGGTCGGCGCCACCAAGTTCCCGGGCGGCAATCGTGCGTGGAACGTGTCGGGCGGCGGCATGTCGACGTCGTACTGGGGCCTGCACGGCGCGGAGGACCTCGGCGGCGGCTACAAGGCGATCTTCACGATGGAGAGCTTCTTCCGCGCGCAGAACGGCCAGTACGGCCGCTTCCAGGGCGACACGTTCTTCGCGCGCAACGCGTACGTCGGCATCAGCTCGCCGTACGGCACGGTGACGGCAGGCCGCCTGACGACGCACCTGTTCCTGTCGACGATCCTGTTCAACCCGTTCTACGACTCGTACACCTTCTCGCCGATGGTGTACCACGTGTTCCTCGGCCTCGGCACGTTCCCGACCTATCCGAGCGACCAGGGCGCGGTCGGCGATTCGGGCTGGAACAACGCGCTGTCGTACACGTCGCCTTCGTTCGGTGGCCTGAATTTCGGCGCGATGTACGCACTCGGCAACCAGGCCGGCGACAACCGTTCGAAGAAGTGGAGCGCGCAGTTCAACTATGCGAACGGCCCGTTCGCGGCGACCGCCGTCTATCAGTACGTGAACTTCAACAACGGCCCGCAGGATCTGAGCGCGCTCGTGACCGGCATGAAGAGCCAGGGCATCGCGCTGGTCGGCGCGACCTACGACCTGAAGCTCGTGAAGCTGTTCGGCCAGTACATGTACACGAAGAACGACCAGGTCGCGGGCAGCTGGCACGTGAACACCGCGCAGGGCGGCGTGTCGGTGCCGCTCGGCGTGGGCAACGCGATGGCGTCGTATGCGTACTCGCGCGACGCGGGCGGCCTCGACCAGACGCGCCAGACCTGGGCCGTCGGCTACGACTATCCGCTGTCCAAGCGCACCGACGTCTACGCGGCCTACATGAACGACCACATCAGCGGCCTGTCGACCGGCAACACGTTCGGCGCAGGCATCCGCGCGAAGTTCTGACGCGCACGCGCGATCGGCGCGCCGGCCGCGCGCGTCAATCGCGCGTTTTGGCTGCATGTTTTCCCGCCCGAAACGGCGCCGCCACCCGCGGCGCCGTTTTGCCTTTCTTGACCTTTCTGTTTCCTCGCCTTTGTTACCCTATCTCGTAATTGGTTGATTCCCCCGGGATTGCGAGCTAGTTCGATGGATACCCTCGTCAGCATGAATGTGTTTCGCTACGTCGTCGAAGTGGGCAGCTTCGTCGGCGCGGCGGAGCGCATGCAGATGTCGGCGGCGATGGCGAGCAAGCACGTGATGCACCTCGAGCAGCAGCTCGGCGCGCGGCTGCTGCATCGCACGACACGACGCGTCGCGCCCACCGAGGCCGGACGTGAATACTATGAGCGCCTCGTGCAGGCGCTGTCCGAACTCGACGAAGCCGGTCAGGCCGTCGGCGCCGCGAGCGTGGTGCCGCAGGGCCGGCTGCGCGTGACGTCGCTGTCCGCGTTCGGGCTGCGGCACGTGATGCAGGCCGTCACCGATTACGCGGGTCGGTTCCCGGACGTGACGGTCGACATGACGCTCTCCGATCGCGTGGTCGACCTGATCGAGGAAGGCTACGACGTCGCGGTGCGCGCGGCGCCGAACGGCCTGAAATCGTCGTCGCTGGTCGCGCGCCAGATCGCGACCGCGCACATCCTGCTGGTCGCGTCGCCCGAGTATCTCGAGAAGCGTGGCACGCCGCAGACGATCGCCGATCTCGCGAACCACAACTACCTGCGGCGCGATTCGAATTCGACGATGCTCGATTCGCTGGTGATCGACGCGGCCGCCGCGTCGCGCGTGAGCCTGAACGGCAACCTGATCGTGAACCATCTCGAAGGGCTGCGCGCGGCCGTGCTCGCCGGCGCGGGCATCGCGCTGCTCGGCACCGAAGTGGTCGGCGACGACATCGAGTCGGGCCGGCTCGTGCCGGTGCTGCTCGATTCGGTGCCGCCGCACGAGGCGCCGATCTACGCGGTGTACGCGAGCCGTCGTCACGTGTCCGCGAAGGTGCGCTCGTTCGTCGACTTCCTGGCTGCGCGCTTCGAAGGGCAGTCGTTGTGCCCGTCCATCGAAGCGCGTCTGCGCGTGCTGCCGATCACGCGGATGAAGCACGCGGTCTGACCCGCATCGTCCGCCGCGGCGGGGCAATAAAAAAAGCGCGAACCGCTGCGGTTCGCGCTTTTTGCTTGGCTCGACGATTTCGCGTCGATGGCGGCCGCGATGGCCGCCGCCTCCGTCAGCGCGGGATGCCGAGCCGCGCCTTCGCGTCGTCGTATTCGCGCTTGAGCCGCTCGACGAGCGCACCCACGCTCGGCAGGTCGTCCATCAGGCCGACGCCCTGGCCCGCACCCCAGATGTCCTTCCACGCCTTCGTTTTGTCGCTGCCGAAATTCATCTTGGTCTTGTCGGATTCCGGCAGCGCGTCCGGATCGAGGCCGGCCTTCTCGATGCTCTCGCGGATGTAGTTGCCGTGCACGCCCGTGAAGAGGTTCGTGTAGATGATGTCCGACGATTTCGCGTTCAGGATCGCGTGCTTGTAGTCGTCGATCGCGTGCGCTTCCTGCGTCGCGATGAAACGCGTGCCCATGTACGCGAAGTCGGCGCCCATCGCTTGCGCGGCGAGGATCGAGCCGCCGTTCGCGATCGAGCCGGACAGCACGATCGGACCGTCGAAGATCTTGCGGACTTCGCCGACCAGCGCGAACGGCGACGTCGTGCCCGCGTGGCCGCCGGCGCCGGCCGCGACGAGGATCAGCCCGTCGACGCCCGCTTCGAGCGCCTTCTGCGCGTGGCGCAGGTTGATCACGTCGTGCAGCACGATGCCGCCGTAGCTGTGCACCGCATCGACGATCTCGCGCGCCGGTGCGCGCAGGCTCGTGATGAAGATCGGCACCTTGTGCTCGACGCACACGCGCACGTCGTGTTCGAGCCGCGCGTTCGACTGGTGGACGATCTGGTTGACCGCGATCGGGCCGATCACCGCATCGGGATGTTTCGCCTTGTGGTCGGCGAGTTCCGACTGGATCTGCGTGAGCCACTCGTCGAGCAGTTCGGCCGGGCGCGCGTTGAGCGCGGGGAACGAGCCGACGATGCCCGCCTTGCATTGCGCGAGCACGAGTTCGGGGTAGCTGACGATGAACATCGGCGACGCGATGACGGGGAGCGTCAGGTTCTGCAGGACGGTGGGCAATGCCATGTGATGTCTCCAGTCTCCGGGGGCGTTGCGGTCGGACGGTGATTCGAGTGTAGCTGTGGAATGCGTTCGTTCATATTAATACGAACGGTCGTGCGATTCTACGCGAGCTTAACAAACTGCGCGGTGTGCCGGCAATCGAGTGAGTGTTCTCTTTCTATGGTTTCGGGTGCTTACCCCGCTGTGAAGACGCGCCGGCGCTCCTAAAATAGCCGCCATAACAAACCAACGAGAAACAAACCATGTCGTTTGAGGCGTTTGCACCGTTTCGCGTGACGGTGCAGGACACCGACATTTTCGGTGTCAAAGGAGGCACGGGGCCGCCGCTGCTGTTGCTGCACGGCCATCCGCAGACCCACATGATCTGGCATCGCGTTGCCGCGACGCTCGCGAATCACTTCACGGTGATCGCCACCGACCTGCGCGGCTACGGCGCATCGGGCCGGCCGCCGAGCGACGCGCGGCACACGCCGTATTCGAAACGCGCGATGGCGGCGGACCAGGTCGCCGTGATGCGGCATTTCGGCTTCGAGCATTTCCACGTATGCGCGCACGATCGCGGCGCGCGGGTCGCGCACCGGCTCGCGCTCGATCACGCGGATGCCGTCGAGCGGATGATGCTGCTCGACATCGCGCCGACGCTCGCGATGTACGAGAAAACCGATCGCGCGTTCGCGACCGCGTATTTCCACTGGTTCTTCCTGATCCAGCCGGCGCCGCTGCCCGAGACGCTGGTCGGCGCGCACACCGATGCGTACATCGAGCGCGTGATGGGCAACCGGTCGGCCGGGCTGGCGCCGTTCGCGCCGGAGGCGCTCGACGCGTACCGGGCGGCGCTCGCGCAGCCGGGCGCCGTGCACGCGATGTGCGAGGACTACCGCGCGTCGGCGACGATCGATCTCGAGCACGACCGTGCGGATCTCGAACGCGGCAACAAGGTCGCGTGCCCGCTGCGCGTGCTGTGGGGCGAGCACGGGATCGTCGGCCGCTGCTTCGATCCGCTCGACGAATGGCGGCGCGTCGCGCGCGACGTCAGCGGCCGTGCGCTCGACTGCGGGCACTACATTCCCGAAGAGGCGCCGGCCGCGCTGATCGACGAACTGCTCGCGTTCTTCGACGCGCGCGACGCGGCTGCGTGACAGTGCGTGCAGGCGGCCGGCGCGGGTCGCCCGCGCCTCGGCGGGGCGTGCCGCTCGCGGCTCAGCGGTGCGCGTGCTCGTCTTCGACGAGCGGCGGCAGGCGGCGCGGGACGGGCGTCGATTTCACGATCGCGGTGCTCGTCTCCGCGCGCTCCGTCACCTTCGACAGGATGTCGTCGAGATGCTCGATCGTGCGCAGGTAGAGCCGGCAGATGAAGCAGTCGTCGCCGGTGACCTTGTCGCATTCGACGAATTCGGGAATCCGCCGCAGCAACTCCTCGACCAGATGCAACTGGCCCGGCAGCGGCTTCACGCGGACGATCGCCTGCAGCGTGTAGCCGAGCGCGCGCGGGTCGAGCTCGACGGTGAACGCGGCGATCACGCCTTGCGCCTCGAGCCGCCGCACGCGGTCGGCGATCGCGGGCGCCGACAACCCGATCTGCCGGGCGAGTTCGCTGGTCGCGATGCGGGCGTCGTCGGCCAGCGCGGCGACGATCGCGCGGTCGGTCGCGTCGAGCGACGCGACGGCAGGCGGGGAAAGGCGTTTCGGCATGATTGCTTTGCTTTCGAAGGTGAATCTGCTGATTCACTTCAGTTTAGCCGTGGTTGCGGCGAAAGCAAGTTTCTAGAATCGAAGTCATCCACTCTCTTCAACGGAGTTCCTGATGGCCACGAATGAAATTCGCCGCGGCGCCGCCGAGATGATCGTCGCGATGCTGATGTCCGGCACGATCGGCTGGCTCGTGATGTCGTCGCAGCAGCCGCTGACCAATGTCGTGTTCTTCCGCTGCGTATTCGGCACCGCGACGCTCGCGATCGTCTGTGCGGCGTTCGGTTTCCTGCGCCGCTCGCTGTTCTCGCCGCGGATGCTCGTGCTCACGATGTTCGGCAGCCTCGCGATCGTCGCGAACTGGCTGCTGCTCTTCGCCGCCTATTCGCGCGCGTCGATCTCGATGGCGACTGCTGTCTACAACACCCAGCCGTTCATGCTCGTCGCGCTCGGCGCCATCGTGTTCCGCGAGCGGATCACCGCGTCGACGGTCGCGTGGCTCGTGCTCGCGTTCGCGGGGCTGGTGTTCGTGGTGCGCGTGGAGCCGGCCGTGCTCGCGGTGCCCGGCGAATACCTGGAAGGGGTCGCGCTGTCGCTCGGTGCGGCGTTCCTGTATGCGATCTCGTCGATCATCACGAAGCACCTGAAGGGCACGCCGCCGCATCTGCTCGCACTGCTGCAGGTCGGCCTCGGCGTCCTGCTGCTTGCGCCGTTCGCACACTTCGACACCTTGCCGGCGACGGTCGGGCAATGGGCCGACCTGATCGTGCTGGGCATCGTCAACACCGGGCTGATGTACGTGTTGCTGTACGGCGCGGTCCAGAAGCTGCCGACCGCGATGACGGGCGCGCTGTCGTTCGTCTATCCGGTCGTTGCGATCGTCGTCGATCGTGTCGCGTTCGGGCAGACGCTCGCGTGGACGCAGGTGGTCGGCGCGCTCTTGATCCTGCTCGCGGCGGCCGGCGTGAACCTCGGCTGGCGCATCGTGCCGGCGCGTCGCACGGCGGTCGGCAACTGATACGGTCAGACGATTCGGCGCCGTGGCGGGCTCATGCAGCGGCCGTCGAAGGGGCGAGTCGGGAACGGAGATTGCGCTTGAAACGACGCCCAGCGGACGCCGCGCGCACTCGGAAAAGCGCTGTAAGAAGTTGTAGGGAAACACCCGATGCGATGCGGCCGCGTCGCTCGTATGATGCGGGCTGTGACGTTGATCACGTTCACAGGATTCCGATCTCGATGCCGTTCGCCCGTGAGGCTGAACGGCTTTTTTTTATGTCTCGCTGCCTGCGATCAGGCGCCGCCGTGCGTCGAGCCGCGCGAGCAGCGCGCGCCGCGCGTCGTCGTCCGACGTACGCCATCCCTTGATCTCGCCGCGCGTGCGCAGGCAGCCCGCGCACCAGTCGGTGCGCGGATCGATCCGGCAGACGTCGGTGCACGGCGACGCGACCGTGGCGACCGGCATCGTCACGTCGCTCATGCGGACTCCCGCAACGCGACGTCCGCGACCGGCGCGCCGGTGAGCGACACGAGTTCGTGCGGCGACAGGTTGAACACCGCGTGCGGATGGCCGGCGGCGGCCCACAGGCTGTCGAGTGCGAGCAGATCGGCGTCGATCAGCGTGACGGGTTCGACCAGATGGCCGATCGGGCAGACGCCGCCGATCGCATAGCCGGTGTTGTCGCGCACGAACTTCGCGTCCGCGCGGCCGACCGGGCCGACCTGTTCGGCGACCTTCCTTTCGTCCACGCGGTTGACGCCGCTCGCAATCACCAGCACGGGCGCGCCGTCGGCCTGCCGGCGAAACAGGATCGACTTCGCGATCTGCGCGACCGAGCAGCCGAGCCCGGCCGCGGCCTCGGCCGACGTCTTGCCGGTTTCGGCGAGCATCACGATGCCTTTCGCATGGCCGCGCTCGCGCAGCAGTAGCGCGACGCGTCGCGCGGAATCGGGGAGGGAATCGAATGAAGCGGGTGTCGTCATGTTGATGAATCCGTGGAGTGGCGCGATCAGACGCAGTTCGCGGCGTCGGCCGCGCTCCGTGCTTTCGCGAGCAGTGCACGACCGGCGCGCGACACGTTCGCGCGGCCGATCGCGTTCGAGATGAAATCGCCGGCGGCGACGACCTGTGCGAGGTCGATGCCGGTTTCGATGCCGAGGCCCTGCATCAGGTACAGCACGTCCTCGGTCGCGACGTTGCCGGTCGCGCCCTTCGCGTACGGGCAGCCGCCGAGGCCCGCGACCGATGCGTGAAAGATCTCGATCCCTTCGAACAGCGCCGCGTAGATGTTCGCGAGCGCCTGGCCGTAGGTGTCGTGGAAGTGACCCGACAGCCGTTCACGCGGGAACACGCGCGTGACGGCCGCGAGCACTTCGCGCGTGCGCTTCGGCGTGCCGGCGCCGATCGTGTCGGCGATGTCGATCTCGTCGCAGCCGAGCGCGGCGAACCGTTCGACGACGTCGACCACCGACGCGACCGGCACCTCGCCCTGGTACGGGCAGCCGAGCGTGCACGACACGCTGCCGCGCAGCCGCAGGCCCGCATCCTTCGCGGCTTTCGCGACGGGCTCGAAGCGCGCGATGCTCTCGGCGATGCTGCAGTTGATGTTCCGCTGCGAGAACGCCTCGCTCGCCGCGCCGAAGATCACGACTTCGTCGGCCCGTGCCGCAACCGCATTCTCGAAGCCCTTCAGGTTCGGCGTGAGCACCGAGTACACGGTGCCCGGGCGACGCTCGATGCCGGCCATCACGTCGGCGCCGTCGGCCATCTGCGGCACCCATTTCGGCGACACGAACGACGCGGCCTCGACGTTGCGGAAGCCGGCGCGCGACAGCCGGTCGACGAGCGCGATCTTCACGTCGGTCGGCACGAAGGTCTTCTCGTTCTGCAGCCCGTCGCGCGGGCCGACTTCGACGATCTTGACGGCGGTGGGGAACGTCATGGTTGTCTCCTGGTTTCTCTTTGTGGCGGAATTCAGTAGCCGCGCGCGTAGTCGACGATGCCGCTGACGGGCGCGCCGCGCTCGAACGCGCGGATCTTGCCGGCGATCTGCTCGACGGCTTCCGCGCGCAGCGTCTCGGCCGAGCTGTGCGGCGTGATCGTGATGCGCGGCGTACGCCAGAACGGATGGTCGTCCGGCAGCGGTTCGTGCTGGAACACGTCGAGCGTGGCCGCGGCGACCTGGCCGCTCGCGAGCGCGTCGAGCAGGTCGGCTTCGACGAGATGCGCGCCGCGCGCGACGTTGACGACGTACGCGCCGGGCGCGAGTCGCGCGAATGCGCGCGACGACAGGATGCCGTCGGTGTCGCGCGTGCTCGGCAGCAGGTTGACGAGCACCTTCGCGCCGTCGATGCACGCGTCGAACGCGCCGTCGCCGGCGAAGGTCGTAACGCCGTCGAGCTGCTTCGCGCTGCGGCTGTAGCCGCGCACCGGCACGCCGAGGGCGGCGAGCGCGCGGGCGACCTCGGCGCCGAGCACGCCGAGCCCGAGGACCGCGACGGTGAAGTTCGCGCGTGCATGCGGCTCGAGCGGCTGCCAGCGGCGCTCGCGCTGCTGCAGGTCGTATTCGTCGAAACGGCGCAGGTAGCGCAGCACCGCGTGCGTCACGTATTCGACCATCTGCTGCGCCATGCCCGAATCCTCGAGCCGCACCAGCGGCACGTGCGCGGGCAGCGTGCCCGGATGCGCGCGGTCGAGCGCGAGCAGCGCATCGACACCCGCGCCGAGGTTGAAGATCGCGCGCAGGCCGTCGCGCGGCGCGAACAACTCGCGCGGCGGGCGCCACACGAGCGCGTAGTCGGCGGCAGCCGTATCGCCCGGCTGCCACGCGCGCAGTTCGGCTTCCGGCAGCGCACGCGCGATCTCGTCGCGCCATGCGCCGGCTTCCTGATGCGGCGAGTAGAACAGGATCTTCATTGCGTGAGGGCGCGCGCGCCGGCAAGGCGCGCCGCGGGAACGGCAAGCGAAGCCGGGTGCAGCGCACCGGCGGACGTAGCGGACATCGGGCGTCTCCTGACGAGCGGTCCGGCGCGTCGGCGCGGGGACCGGTTCCGTGTGAAGCTGACGGGAAGCCCACATTCTACGGTTTCGCGGCACATCGCGCCGTCGTGCGGGACGGGCGGCCGGTGCGGGCCGCCGTCACGCGGCCACCGGCCGCCACCGCGGCACCGGTCGTGCAAAAGCAAAGCACAAAATATTGGTTCGGTCGCCGCGTACCCGGCGCCACAATCGAACCTCGTCTTCAAGCAAGCGAGGGCAATCATGCGCGCATGCAGCAAATCGGCGTGGCCGCCGCGGCTCGTCACCGTTCCGGGCCTGCACGGCAGCGAAGGCGCCCACTGGCAGAGCTGGCTCGAGCGGCAGTTCCCGCGCTCGTTGCGCGTCGAGCAGCACGACTGGGATGCGCCCGATCTCGCGGGCTGGGCGCAATCGGTGCGCGCGCTGCTCGATCGCGAGCGCGGCCCGTTCGTGCTCGCCGCGCACAGCTTCGGCTGCCTCGCGGCCGCGCATGCGCTCGCGCAGTGGCCGCACGTGGGCGATGTCGCGGGCGTGCTGTTCGTCGCGCCGGCCAGCCCGAAGAAGTTCACGTTTGCCGGGCCGTTCGACGCGCGCCGGCTCGCGGTGCCGTCGATCGTGATCGGCAGCGAGACCGATCCGTGGATGCCGCTCGCCGATGCGCGCACGCTCGCGCAGCGTTTGGGCAGCGCGTTCGTGAACCTCGGCGACGCCGGGCACATCAACACCGCGGCCGGCTTCGGGCCGTGGCCGCGCGCGAAATACTTCATCGACACGCTGGTGCATTGCGCGGCGCCGCTGCGCTTTCGCGACGCCGACGACGGCTTCGAGGCCGCGCTCGTCGATCGCGCGCTCGCGCACGCGGTCTGACGGGCTGGCCGCGCGGCGCAGGCTGCGCGGCGGCTGCCGCGGCATGTCGCGCCGATGACGCGCCGGCCTGAAGCCGGCCGGCGCTGAATCGCTCGGCCGGCCGTTCTCGATGTGGCTCGCGAAGCGGCGCGCGAACGTGCCGTTTGCGCCGCCGTCCACCCAACCGTCACGTCATACCCGTCACGCCTCCGCACGAGCGCCTGCTGCTCTGCGCGAGCGGTGCCGACTCCTGTCAGGTTACGAAGGAATCAACCCGGCGACGAGGCGGCGGCGCTCGATGCGGCCGCGTTCGTGGCGGGCTTCGCATCGTCGTCGTCATCGGGCGGGTAGTGCACGACGGGCGGCGCGAGCGGCGCGGCATCGGATGCGGCGGCGTTCGCGGGCGCGTCGCTGTTGAACGCGCTGGCGGCGCCGCTCGATGCGCCGGCCTGCGGCGCGGCGTCGGTCGCGTGAGCGTCGGGCGGTGCGTCGTCGCTGCAGGCGGCAACGAATACGGCGGCACACAGAACGACGGCGACGGAAACGCGACGCATGACTTCTCTCTCCTGGCAGGCTGATCGGGAAACGTTTTCGAGTATGCCGCCGCGATGCGACGTTTCGGTGAATCATTGGCGATCGGGGCGCGATCGCGACATGTTTTCGTCAGGCCGACCGCGCGCCTTCGCGGCGATCCGCCTGCACGCGTGGCGGAATTTTCCAGCAGACGCGGATGCTGCGCGCATTTACACGGCGCGCAACTTCCCAATCCGGCCACCGCGAAGCGGCCGCCATGCGCGCCATTGGTGATGCGACCGGCAACTTGCGATCGACGGGTGGCCGGTTTCGCCCGAAAACCGGGCGTTATTGCCGCTTCGTCAGTGAACTGCCAGCCGCGCGCCAGCGTGGCGTCATGAACGCGCGATCTCGGGCGCCCGAGCCTGGCGGTCGCATGTGCGCGCCGCGGCCCGGCGCGGGCACGCTGCAGGGGCGCGGCTTCCCGCGGTGTCGCGGCACCGGAATTGCTCGTTTGCCGATCCGCGTGCCGACTGCGCTGCCATCCGGGCACGAGCGGCACATCCGCGTCCCTCCACCATGGAGCGAGCACAAGCCATGTCCAGCGATCGATCCGATTCTCCGTCCGCCGAACCGGCGCGCGATGCTGCCCCGTCGCCGCTCGGGCCCGGCCATCCCGTGGCGCCGCCGTTGCCGCACGATACGCCGTCCAGCGCCGCGCGGCGCCGCTTCCTGCAATCCGCGGCGGCTGCCGCGACCGTCAGCGCCGCATCGCACGTTCATTCGCAGCCGCCGCACGCGGCAGCGCAGCCGGCCGCGCCGCGCCGCGATACGGCGCCGGCGCAGCCCGTGCGTCTCGACATCAACGGGCGCGCGTACACGCTGCAGCTCGAACCGCGCGTGACGCTGCTCGACGCGCTGCGCGAATACGCCGGCCTCACGGGCACGAAGAAGGGCTGCGATCGCGGGCAGTGCGGCGCGTGCACGGTGCTCATCGACGGGCGGCGCATCAACGCATGCCTGACGCTCGCGGTGATGCACGAAGGCGAGCGGATCACGACCGTCGAAGGGCTGGCGTGCGACGGCGTGCTGAGCCCGGTGCAGCGCGCGTTCGTCGAATACGATGCGTTCCAGTGCGGCTACTGCACGTCCGGCCAGCTCTGCTCCGCGACCGCGCTGCTCGACGAGTTCGCGGCCGGCGCCGGGAGCGCCGCCACCGACGACGTGCGGCGCCGCCCCGCGCGCCTGTCCGACGACGAGATCCGCGAGCGCATGAGCGGCAACCTGTGCCGGTGCGGCGCGTACCCGAACATCGTCGCCGCCGTGCGCGCCGCGCATGCGGCGCACGGCTAGCCGACGGAGGGCACCGCAATGGAAGCGATCTCCTACGAGCGCGCGACCGACGTCGCCGGCGCCGTGCGCGCGGCGCAGCGGCCCGGCACGGCCTTCATCGGCGGCGGCACGAACCTGCTCGACCTGATGAAGGGCGGCGTCGCGCGGCCCGTCACGCTCATCGACATCACGCGGATCGCGGGCCTCGATACGGTCGATGCGTTGCCCGGCGGCGGTATGCGCATCGGTGCGCTCGTGCGCAACAGCGATGCGGCCGATCATCCGCGCCTGCGCGCCGGCTATCCGCTGCTGTCGCAGGCGTTGCTCGCCGGGGCGTCCGCGCAATTGCGCAACATGGCGACCGTCGGCGGCAACCTGATGCAGCGCACCCGCTGCCCGTATTTCTACGATCCCGCGTTCGCGCAGTGCAACAAGCGCGAGCCGGGCAGCGGCTGCGCGGCGATCGGCGGCCACAACCGGATGCACGCGATCCTCGGCGCCAGTCCGCACTGCGTGGCGGTGAACCCGTCGGACATGAGCGTCGCGCTCGCCGCGCTCGACGCCGTCGTGCAGGTGAGCGGACCGCGCGGCGCACGGCAGATTCCGATCGCGTCGTTTCACCGCTTGCCGGGCGATCGTCCCGATCTCGACACGACGCTCGAACCGGGCGAGCTGATCACCGCGGTGGACTTGCCGCCGCCGCGCTTCGCCGACCATGCGCACTATCTGAAAGTGCGGGATCGCGCGAGCTACGCGTTCGCGCTGGTGTCGGTCGCGGCCGCCTTGCGGATGGACGGCCCGCACGTTGCCGACGCGCGGATCGCGCTGGGCGGCGTCGCCCACAAGCCGTTGCGGGCACTGGAGGCGGAAGCGCATCTCGCGGGCCGCACGCCGACCGACGCGACGCTGCGCGAGGCGGCCGCGCTGGCGTTGCGCGATGCGCGGCCGCTCGACGGCAATGGATTCAAGGTCGCGCTCGCGCAGCGGGCGATCGTCCGTGCGGTCGCAACGGCAGCCGCCACGACGGGAGGTGTCGCATGAACACGTTGACGGGACAGCCGCTCGACCGTGTCGACGGCGTACTCAAGGTGACGGGCGGCGCGCACTACGCGGCCGAGTTTGCCGATGCGCGGCTCGCGCACGCGGTGCTCGTGACGAGCACGATCGCATCCGGGCGCATCGAATCGATCGATGCGGCGCGGGCCCGCGCGATGCCGGGTGTGCTGATCGTGATCACGCACGAGAACGCGATGCGGCTGCCCGACGGCGGCCGGCCGCCGCTGTCGCCGCCCGCCGGGCGCCGGCTCACGTTGTTGCAGGACGACACGGTGCGCTACAGCAACGAGCCCGTCGCGGTCGTCGTCGCCGAGACGCTCGAGCAGGCGACCGACGCCGCGAACGCCGTGCAGGTGCGCTATCGCGCGAGCGAGGCCGTGCTCGATTTCGCGCAGGCGAAGCACGGCGCGCGCGTGCCGCCGAAACAGCAGGGGCGTGCGATGGACACGCAGCGCGGCGACCTCGATGCCGGCCTGCGCGAAGGCGCGGTGCGCATCGACGCAACCTATACGACGCCGATGCAGCACCACAACCCGATCGAGCCGCACGCGACGATGGCGCGCTGGGACGGCCCGATGCTCACGCTGCACGATGCGACGCAGGGCGTGTCGGGCACGAGCGCGGCGGTGGCCGCGGTCTTCGGCATCGCACCGGAGCAGGTGCGCGTGATTTCGCCGTTCCTCGGCGGCGGCTTCGGCTGCAAGGGTTCGTCGTGGTCGCACGTGTCGTTGTGCGCGATGGCGGCGAAGCAGGTCGGGCGCCCGGTTCGGCTCGCGCTGACGCGGCCGCAGATGTTCGGCCCGGTCGGCGGGCGGCCGTTCACCGAGCAGCGCATCGTGCTGGCCGCGCGCCAGGACGGGACGTTGACGGCGATGCGCCACGACACGATCGCCACCACGTCGACGTTCGAGGACTGGATGGAGACCTGCGGGATGCCGTCGCGCATCCTGTACGCGGTGCCGAACCACGCGACCACGCACCGGATCGTGTCGCTGAACGTCGGCACGCCGACGTTCATGCGCGCGCCCGGCGAGGCGTCCGGCTCGTTCGCGCTGGAATCGGCGATGGACGAGCTTGCGTGGCGGCTCGGCATGGATCCGGTCGCGCTGCGGCTCGCGAATTACGCGGAAGTCGATCCGCAGGACGGCAAGCCATGGTCGAGCAACGCGCTGCGCGAATGCTACCGCGTCGGCGCGCAGCGCTTCGGTTGGTCGCGCCGTGCCGGCGCGCCGCGCACGATGCGCGACGGCGACACGCTGATCGGCCTCGGGATGGCGGCCGCCACGTATCCGGCGAACCGCAGCGAGGCGTCGGCGCGTGCGCGGATCTTGCCGGACGGCACGGCCGAAGTCGCGTCGGGCACGCAGGACATCGGCACCGGCACCTACACCGTGATGACCCAGGTCGCGGCCGATGCGCTCGGTTTCGCGCCGCGGAACGTGCGCTTCGTGCTCGGCGATTCCAGCCTGCCGCGCGCGCCGGTATCGGGCGGCTCGCAGTCGGCGGCGAGCGTGGCGCCGGCCGTGCGCGAGGCCGCGTGGCAGGCGCGCGCGAAGCTGATCGCGCTGGCGATCGCCGATCCGGGGTCGCCGCTGCACGGCGCCGCGGCCGATGACGTGACGGTCGACAACGGCTGGATCGTGCATCGCGGCGCGCCGTCGCGGCGCGATCCGGCCGCGGCGGTGCTCGCGCGCGCGGGCGGTCGACCGATCGACGCGCAGGCGACGACGAAGCCGGGCGACGAGAAGTCGCGCTACGCGTCTCACTCGTTCGGCGCGGTGTTCGCGGAAGTGCGCGTGGACGCGGAGCTCGGCACGATCCGCGTCCCGCGCATCGTCGGCGTGTACAGCGTCGGGCGTCTGCTCAACGCGAAGACCGCGCGCAGCCAGTTGATCGGCGGAATGGTATGGGGACTGGGTACCGCGCTCGAGGAGGGTTCGCATCTCGACGTGCGCCACGGCCGCTTCACGAACTCGAATCTTGCCGAATATCACGTGCCCGTGAACGCGGACATCGGCGCGCTCGACGTGAGTTTCGTCGACGAAAGCGACACGCATTTCAATCCGCTCGGCATTCGCGGCATCGGCGAGATCGGCATCACCGGCGTGCCGGCCGCGATCGCCAATGCGGTTTATCACGCAACCGGCGTGCGGGTGCGCGACTTGCCGATCACGCTCGACAGGGTGGCGATGCCGACGCGTGCGTGAGCCGCGACGTCAGCGCCGCGGCGTCCTGCGCCGCACTTCGCTGCGCAGCCAGTCGAGCCAGGTGCGGATCGCCGCCTCGTGCGGATGGCCGGGGCGCCATACGACGTAGTGCGCATACACGTCGGCGATGCGCACCGTCGACACGCGCACGAGCGTGCCGTCCGCGAGTTCGGGCTCGATCAGCGAGCGGCGCGCGAGCGCGACGCCGCGGCCTTGCCGCGCCGCGTCGATCAGCGCGTTCGTATCGGTGAAACGGGGCGCGCGCGCGGATTCGGTGAGGTCGAGCCGCGCGGCCTGGAACCACGGTTCCCACGGTTGCGCGGGATGGCGCAGCAGCGTCGCGCGGACGAGGTCGGCCGGCGTGCGCGGGGCGACGCCGTCGCGATTGCGGTAGGCGGGGCTCGCGACCGGAAAGATCGTCTCGTTCATCAGCTTCTCGGCGACGACGCCGGGCCAGGTGCCAGGCCCGTAGCGCAGCGCGACGTCGATGCGGTCGCGCTTGCGCAGCGGCGCGAGCGCCACGTCCGGATGGAGCACGATCGAGATGTGCGGATGCGCGGCGGAGAAGCGCGGCAGGCGCGGCGCGAGCCAGCGCTCGGCGACGCTCGGCAGCACGCTCACGTTCAGCGTCACGTCGCAGGTGCGCGGGCGGCGGCGCACCGCCAGCGCGGGTTCGAACGCGCGTTCGAGCACGCTCAGGCCCTGGCGAACCTGCAGTGCGAGGGCATGCGCGGCGTGCGTCGGCGTCGCACCGTTGCGCTCGCGCGTGAACAGCGGATAGCCGAGCTGCGCCTCGAGCGCGCGGATGTGCTGGCTGACCGCGCCTTGCGTGAGCGCGAGTTCGTCGGCCGCACGCGTGAAGCTCTGCAGCCGCACGGCGGTTTCGAACGCGCGCAGCGTCTGCAGCGGAGGGAGGTGGATGCGTCGCATACGGGTATTAGTAACACTAATGTCCGAGCACGACAATTCATCGTTTGCCGCGTATCGGTACGCGTTCCTACACTCGGTTCCGTCTTCCACAGCCCCATCGGGCCACACCGCCATGAACGCCTATCGTCTCTACCTTTCGCCGGGCGCCTGCTCGCTTGCCGCCCACATCGCGCTGGAGGAAACCGGCGCGCCGTTCGACGTCGAAATCGTGTCCGTGCGCGAACAGCAGAACCTCGAAGCGCGCTATCTCGCGATCAACCCGAAGGCGCGCGTGCCCGTGCTCGCGATTCCGGGCGAGCCGCGCGTGCTGACCGAAACGCCGGCGATCCTCACGTATCTCGCGCGCCGCTATCCGGACGCGCAACTGCTGCCGCTCGACGATCCGCTGCGCGAGGCGCGCTGCCACGAATGGCTCGCGTGGCTGGTCGGCTGGGTGCATGGCGTCGGGTATGGCGCGCTGTGGCGGCCGGGGCGCTTCATCGACGATCCGGCGCTGCACGGCGCGATCAGCGCGCATGGGCGCGGCACGATCGAGGCCGCGAACGCGTCGATCGAAGCCCTGCTGGCCGACGGGCGCACGTGGGCCGAGCCGGGCGCGCATTCGATCGTCGATCCGTTCCTGCTCGTGCTGTATCGGTGGGGCGTCGCGATCGGGCTCGACATGACGCGGCATCCCGCATGGACCGCTCATGCGCAGCGCGAGGCCGAACGGCCGGCCGCGCGGCGCGCGCTGGCGCGCGAGGCGGCCTGACGGGGGAGCCGGCGTCGCGGGTCCTTGCCGCGACGTCCGAGTGAAACGGGCGGTGGTTATTTCGCCGCGAACAGCGGATAGGTCGCGCCCGCGACCAGCGCGGCCGCGAGCCACACCACGCTCCACGAACTCGCGGCGAGCAGCGGCGGAATCGCGAGCGGCGTCGCGAACAGCCCGAGGTAGACGATCGTGTTCGCCATCCCGAGCGCGGTGCCCGCGTGGTTCGCGCCCGCGAGCGTCGCGAGCTCCGTGTACGCGACGCCATGCCACGCCGACACGCAGATGCCGGCGAACACGAGAATCGCGACGATCGCGGCGAGCGGCACATGCGGGCTGCCGGCCGTCGCCGCCGCGAGCAGCGTGAACGACCCGGCCGCGACGAACACGGAGCCGCGCAGGTACGCGCGGCGATTGCCGTGCCGGTCGGTATGGCGGCCGCTCCACACCCGCATCACCATCGCGCCGAGCTGCAGCGCGACCATCGCCGCGCTGATGCCGGCCAGGCCGAGCCGGCCGAAGTCGTGCAGGAACACCGTCGCGAACGTGAGCACCGCGAATTGCGGCGCGCACAGCAGGCCGATGCCGAGCACGATGCGCCACACGGGGCCGCTCGCGAGCGGGTTGCGCGCGTGGCCGGCGGTCGGTGGCCGTTGGGCGATGCGGCGCGTCGCGACGGGCGCCGCGGCCGGCTCGGCAGGCGGTTCGTGCAGCCAGCGCCAGGTGAGTGCGGCCGATCCCGCGCACAGCAGCATCAGCGCCCCGAACACCGCGGCGAAGCCGGCATGCGACGCGAGCGACGGCAGCAGCGCCGCGCCGAGACCGCCGCCGAGCGGCACGGCCGTCTGGCGGATGCTCATCGCGAGCCCGCGTTCACGCTCGCCGAACCAGCGCATCACCGCGCGTCCGCTCGAGCCGTTGACGCTGCCGCCGAGCAGGCCGACGCAGCACATGGCCGCGACGACCCGCATCAGCGGCGGCGCCGCGTGCGCGGTCGGGACGACCGTGCCCACCATCAGCGCGAGCATCGCGGCCGTCGCGACGAGCCCGGTCAGCAGCACGCGGCGGTCGCCGAAGCGGTCGGCGGCGATGCCCCACGGCAGCTCGGACAGCGCGACGCCGAAGCCGAGCGCGCCGAGCACGACGCCGAGCGCGCCGTTGTCGAGGTGATAGGCCGAGCGCATCCACACGGCCGTGGTCGGAATGCCGGCCGCGGCGGCCGAAAAGCTCATGTTCGCGGCGACGCCGGCGGCCAGCACGCGCCAGCGATGGGCCGGCCCGCGCACGTCGCGGGCTGGCGAAGCAGGAGAAACGATGCACGAAGTGTCCATGACGGCAGGCCCGGTTCGAAGTTGACGTCCACAGTCTGGCGGCCTACATTCATCCTGAAAATCGGAAAGTTTTTGATGAATCGTTCGATGAAACAGGATGGTTGAAATGCCTGGACAAGACCTGCCGCGCGACGGCGGCGAGCCGCTCGCGGGGGCCGATGCCGCGCTGGCGCGGCCCAACTTCGATGTCGCGGCGCTGCGCAGCCTCGTCGCGGGCGTGGATCTCGGCAGTTTCGCGAAGGCGGCCGACCGCGTCGCGCGCTCGTCGTCGGCGGTGAGCGCGCAGATCCGCAAGCTCGAGGAGCAGGCCGGCACGCCGTTGTTCGTGAAGGCCGGACGCGGGCTCGCGCTGACCGACGCCGGCAACGCGATGCTGCATTACGCGCGGCGGATGATCGAGCTGAACGACGAAGCGGCCGCGGCCGTGCGTGGCGTGAATCTCGACGGCTGGGTGCGCGTCGGGTTGCAGGAGGATTTCGGCGAAGCGATCCTGCCCGACGTGCTCGGGCGGTTCGCGCGTGCGCATCCGAAAGTGAAGATCGAGGCGCGCGTGGCGCGCAACGCCGATCTGCTCGACCGGCTCGACGCGAACCAGCTCGATCTGGCGCTCGTGTGGGGCGATCCGGCGTCGGCGGCGCTCGTGTCGCGGGCGGGGATCGACAGCGACGCGATCGCGCAGGTGCCGATGCAATGGATCGGCGCGGCGGCGGGTGGTGGTGCCGGTGTGCCGGATGGCGGCGGGGATGCCGGCGTGACGGGCCGTGTCGACGAAACCGGCGGTCGCGCCGTGCACGCGACGGGCGAGCCGTTGCCGCTCGTCGTGTTCGACCGGCCGTGCCGGTTCTTCGGCGCGGCGACCGATGCGCTCGACCGCGCGGGGGTGCCGTGGCGCGTCGCGTTCACGACGCCGAGCCTGGCCGGGCTATGGGCGGCCGCGGCGGCCGGCCTCGGGCTGACGGTGCGCTCGCATTACGGGCTGCCCGCGTCGGTGCGCGTGCTCGATGCGGCGTCGTGCGGGCTGCCGGCGCTGCCTGGCCTGCCGCTGATCCTGCTGCGGCGCACGTCGTCGGCGACGCCGACGGTCGACCGGCTTGCGCGGATCGTGACGCAGGCGGTGCGGGGGGCGACGGGGGCGGAAGGCGCGGCGTTGGCGGCCTGACGACACGTTCGCGATGGTCACTGCCGGTTATCCGACAGCCCCTCTGCCGATTGGCCGAATGGATCGATCGGGCGAACCTGACTACAGTGATGATCATCTGAAACGGAGGTCATCATGCAAAAAGCGAATGTTGCCGGTGCCGGCGCGATCGATCCTGCGCATCGGACGGATGGTTCGATCCGCAGTGACGGGGAACCCGCCGATCAGTCCGCGCCTGCCTCGCTACCCGTTCGGTTCGGGGTCCTGCAGGGACAGGTCCGGATCGCGGACGACTTCGATGCGCCGCTGCCCGATTATCTGCTGGATGCTTTCGAAGGACGGTGATGCGCCTGTTGCTCGATACGCACATCTTCCTGTGGATCGCGACCAACGATCCGAGGCTCAGCACGCGTGCGCGCAGACTGATCTCGGCTGCTGACGAACGCTTCGTCAGCAGCGCGAGCATCTGGGAGGCCGCCATCAAGGCCGGCCTTGGGAAGCTCGACATCGACGTTGGCGAGCTGATCCGCGCAATCAGCGCAAGCGGGATTCGCGAGTTACCGGTTCGCGCCGTACATGGAGCCGCGGTGCGCGATTTGCCTCATCACCATCGCGATCCTTTCGATCGATTGCTGGTCGCGCAGGCGCGACATGAACCCCTTCGGCTTGTGACGGCCGACGCGCATCTGGCTCGGTATGACCGGTCCCTGGTTTTGACAGTTTGAAATAATCCGTCGGGGCGGGATTCATCTGCCGCCAGCGCCATGCGTGGCTTAGCGGCCTATGCCGTGGCGACGTCCGGCTCGATTGCTTCGAGCGCCGCGCAAAGCGCGTCCAACCGCGCTCGCAACCCTTCGCTCGCCGGCACGAACGGCAGCCGCAATCCGTCCTCGCACCACCCTTGCGCGGCGAGCACGGCCTTCACCGGCGCCGGGTTCGGTTCCGCGAACAGCGCCGCGACGAGCGGCTGCAGCGCGACCGACAGGCGCCGCGCATCGGCGAGCCGCCCGTCGCGCAGCCATGCGTGAATCCGCACATGCCAGTCGGGCAGCACGTGCGCGCTGCTCGCGATCGCGCCGTGCGCGCCCGCGCACATCGCCGCGAAGTTCTGGTTGTCGTCGCCGGACAGGATCGCGAGCGGCGTGTCGTGCACCAGCCGGCTCATCCGGTCGAGCGTGCCGCCGCATTCCTTGATGCCCGCGACGCGCGGATCGCGGGCGAGCGCCTGCAGCGTGTCCAGTTCGACGTTCACGCCGGTGCGGTACGGGATGTTGTAGACGAGCACCGGCAGGTCGGCCGCGTCGACGATCGCCTCGACATGGCGGCGGATGCCGTCCTGGGTCGGCCGCACGTAGACGGGCGGCGTGACGAGCAGCCCGTCCGGGCGCAGCGCCGCGAGTTCCCGTGCGCGGGCGGCCGCGAAATGCGTCGCGCTCGCGGTCAGCCCGACGACGATCGGCAGCCCGGGCGCCGCGTCGCGCAGCGTCGCGAACACCGCGTCCTGTTCGCGCGCGTCGAGCAGCACGCCTTCGCCGGTCGTCGCACCCGCGACGAAACCCGCGATGCCCGCGGCCGCATAGTGGCGCGCAAGCCGCGCGAGCGCCGCATGGTCGACCTCGCCGTGGTGGAACGGCGTGATGATCGGCAGCCAGATACCTTCGAAACGTGTGTTCATGCAAAACCTCAGGGTGGAAACGGAGTGGGAAGGAACCGTTCCGCCGGCGGTGTGCCGGAGCGAGGCGTGCGTGCAAGGAGAATGAAACGACCTGCGGGCATCCCGTCCGGCATTCGCCTGACGGGACGCGACGCCCCCGTCAGTCGAGGAGTCGTTTTTTCAGTTTCAGCCCGGCCGCGCGCGCACCTGCCGCGACGGCGGCGAGGATCGAGGGCGAGCGCAGGGTAGCGGACATGGATGAACCGTGAATGGGCTGAGCGGCGATCTTAACACCGGAGCGGCGGCGCGCGCGAGCCCCGGCCGCCGCTTAGCAGGATTCGAGATTTGCTTTCCACGACTGATTGGAAAGCGCGCCGCGCCCGGCCGCTAGAATGCCCGCTTACGTTTCGATGACAGCGCGTACGCGTGCGGTCACGCACATTCACCACCACTGGAAACGGGGCATATCACGATGGCAAGCATCAAGGGGATCGGCCGCTGGCTGCACACGGGCGCGGCGGCGGCGCTGGTCGTGGCGGCGACGGCCGCGCACGCGGACACGTCGATCCTGAACGTGTCGTACGACGTGACGCGCGAGCTGTACAAGGACATCAACGCGAGCTTTGTCGCCGCCTACAAGCAGAAGACCGGCGAGACGGTCACGATCAAGCAGTCGCACGGCGCATCGAGCGCACAGGCGCTGTCGGTGCTGCAGGGGCTGCAGGCCGACGTCGTGACGATGAACCAGCCGAACGACATCGACCTGCTCGCCGAGCGCGGCCAGTTGCTGCCGAAGGACTGGCGCGCACGCTTCCCGGACAACAGCTCGCCGTACTCGACGACGATGGTGTTCCTCGTGCGCAAGGGCAACCCGAAGGCGATCAAGGACTGGAGCGATCTCGCGAAGCCGGGCGTCCAGGTGATCATCGCGAACCCGAAGACGTCGGGCAACGGCCGCTATGCGTATCTCGCCGCATGGGGCTTCCAGAAGCAGAAGGGTGCGACCGACCAGCAGGCGCTCGACTTCGAGAAGGCGATCTTCCGCAACGTGCCGGTGCTCGATTCGGGCGGCCGCGGCGCGACGACGACGTTCACGCAGCGCGGCATCGGCGACGTGCTCGTCACGTTCGAGAACGAGGTCGCGCTGATGGACACGGGCGCATCGGGCGCGCAATTCGACGCGGTGTATCCGTCGGCGAGCATCCTCGCGGAGCCGCCCGTCGCCGTCGTCGACAAGGTGGTCGACAAGAAAGGCACGCGCAAGGTCGCGCAGGCGTATCTGGATTACCTGTACACGCCGGAAGCGCAGGAGATCATCGCGCAGCACCATCTGCGCCCGCGCGACGCGGCCGTGCTGAAGAAGCATGCGGCCGAGTTCAAGGCGCTGAAGACGTTCAGCGTCGAGCAGGTCTTCGGCAGCTGGGCGAACGCGCAGAAGACCCATTTCGCCGACGGCGGCACGTTCGACCAGGTGATCGTCGACCGGAAGTGAGCGCGGCGCGCACGACGCGCGCCCTCGCATGACGACGCAGCCGGCCGCTCCCGCGGCCGGCCTTTTTTGTGCCTGCGCGGCGGATTTCCGTTCCGAGCCGGCCCGCATTCCCGGCCGCCGCCGCGCGTGCTACGCTCATCGCCTCCCTGCAACCGGCGCCGCGCGATGAACGTCGATTCGTCCTCCCCAGCCTCCCGCGGCCGTGGCCGCAAGATCTGGTCGGGCACCCGCCCGGTGATCGCGTACGGGATGCCGCCGCTCGGCTGGCGCGACTTCTACCATCGCGCGCTGACGGTGAGCTGGCCGGTGTTCTTCCTGTCGCTTGCGGTGCTGTTCCTGCTGCTCAACGGCGGCTTCGCGACGCTCTATCTGCTCGGCCATGCGCCGATCGCGAACCAGTCGCCGACGGGCTTCGGCGGCGCGTTCTTCTTCAGCGTCGAGACGCTCGCGACCGTCGGCTACGGCGACATGCATCCGCAGACGGTCTATGCGCACGTCGTCGCGACGTTCGAGATCTTCGTCGGGATGTCGGGCATCGCGCTGGCCACCGGGCTCGTGTTCGCGCGGTTTTCGCGGCCGCAGGCGAAGATCCTGTTCGCGCGCTACGCGATCGTGCGGCCGCTGAACGGCCGGATGACGCTGATGGTGCGCGCCGCGAATGCCCGCCAGAACGTGATTGCCGAGGCGCAGGCGAAATTGCGGCTGATGCGCGTCGAAGGCACGCACGAGGGCTACTCGCTGCGCAAGATTCACGACCTGCCGCTCGTGCGCAGCGAGCATCCGATCTTCCTGCTCGGCTGGAACCTGATGCACGTGATCGACGAGTCGAGCGCGCTGTTCGGCGAGACACCCGAATCGCTTGCCGCGCGCGACGCGCAATTGCTGATCACGATCGAGGGCTCGGACGAGACTACCGCGCAGGTCATGCAGGCGCGTCATGCGTGGGCGCATGGCGAGATCCGCTGGCGCCACCGCTATGTCGACCTGATGCACGACGAGGACGGCATCACGCACATCGATTACACGCATTTTCACGAAGTCGTGCCGATCGACGTCGACACGGACGAGCGTGGTTCGCCGGGCGTGGTGATCGACGCGGACGCGTCGTCGCCGGGGCCGGCCGCGCAGGCGTGATCGAGGGCGGCGGGGCGCCGCCCGTTCGGGCGTCACGCGTGCAGCAGACGCGCCGCTTCGCGCTGTTCGATCGCGACCGCGCGGCGGAACGCGTCGCGGTCCTCGGCGCGCGCGACGTAGTCGCCGAGCACGCCTTCGTGCGGCAGCAGATGTGCGTCGAACGCGATCTTCAGCGTGCTGGCCAGCAGCAGGTCGGCCGCGGTGAAGCGGTCGCCGACGAGCCAGCGGCTGTGGGCGAGCGCTTGCGCGAGCGCGCGCTGCACGCGCGCGATGTTGCCCCAGCCGAACGCGACCGGATTGCCCGACGCGCCGGTGAATTTCTCGGCCATCGCCGGTTCGAGACAGGTCGGTGTGAAGAACATCCACTGAAGGAAACGGCCGCGCAGCGGATCGTCGGGCGCGACGCCGAGCCCGGCGCCCGGGCAACGGTCGGCGAGATAGAGCAGCACGGCGCCCGATTCGGCGAACGGCGCGCTGCCGTCGTCGAGCGCGGGCAGCTTGGCCATCGGGTTGACCTGCACGAACGCATCGCTGCCCTGCTCGTGCGAGCGCAGGTCGATCGGCACGAGTTCGTACACCACACCGAGTTCCTCGAGCATCCACAGCGCCCGGAATGCCCGGGTCTTCGGCCAGTAGTAGAGCTTCATCGCGCCTCCGCGTTTGGGTGCTGCTGTCGATCCGGTGGATGCTCAAGCGTACCCGAGCGCGGGAGGTTCGGACAGAGGAACCCGGCCATGGGCGCCGGTCGGTTGCGTGTGCCTGATTCGGTGCGCGGGAGCACGGGTGAACCGGGCGAAATGCCTCGTGAAGCCTTCGGCAACGGGAGTTCAATGAATGACTAGTTATTTATAAACTAGTTATAAAAATCGAGAGGTTTCAACGCAAATCCGCATCGTTACGATGCGCCCGGCCGCATTCCGCCGTATCCGCGCATACTGCAACGCGATCGTCCGGCTGCGACCGGAAATGCGCCACGTACCGCCGCAACAACGAGGAGACACATCACGCATGACAAACGACGATCGCACCACGTTCGTTCCGCGCAGAACGCCCGAATCGGCGGCCATGGTGGCCGAGGTCAGACGGGCGATGGCGATCACCGCGCGGCTCAACCGCCTGACGTTCGACGATGCGGCCGACGTGCGCACATTGTTCGGTGAACTGATCGGCACGCAGATCGACGACGGCTTCGTGCTGATCCCGCCGTTCCATGCGACCGGCGGCACCGGCATGAAGCTCGGGCGCAACGTGTTCGTCAACCAGAACTGCACGTTCTACGATCTGGGCGGACTCGAGATCGGCGACGACGTGATGATCGGCCCGAACGTCAGCCTGATCACGTCCGGTCATCCGGTCGAACCTTCGCGGCGGCGCGATGGCGTGGTCGCGAAGCCGATCGTGATCGAACGCAACGTGTGGATCGGCGCGGGCGCGACGATCATCGGCGGCGTGACGATCGGCGAGAACACGGTCGTCGCGGCCGCGGCCGTCGTCACCCGGGACGTGCCGCCGAATACGCTGGTCGGCGGCAATCCGGCGAAGGTCATCCGGTCGATTGCCGAATAACGTCGTCCGGGCGCGCGTGCCGGTGCGGTGAGGCGTCGTCGAACGGATGTGGACAACCCGTCGCCCCAGCCACTCGAAACGCTGTGCACCTGAACGGTGAGCGAGCCGCCGAGGCCGCCCGGACAAGCCCTCCGGGCTTTCCGCTGCTTTCGTCCAACCACGCATCCGCCGAACGGCGGATGAAAATCCGGTCGCGTGCCGGGTTGTGGATATCCGCGCCGCGAAACGACTCGGCGCGCTGTGGTTTTCACAGGTGAGGGTGACCGGATGCGGCGCGATAGATGACGCAGGTTGTGGACAACTCGCGGCAAGACGAAGCGAAACGCTGTGAAATTCGATGGTGAGTGTCGCGCCCGATCACGCGGGGCGCCTGCACCGGCGCGGGTTTCGCGCCGTTTGCCGCGGTTCGGCGCGCCGCGCATTCTAGCCGACTGTCGCGAGCGCGTGACTGCCGCATACGTGCCCGGGGACGTATGCATCCGGCTCCGGCCCCAATCGAAGGGCTGTGCATTCTAACGGTGAGCGCCGGCGCGTGGTTCGCAACATGCGGGTTTCGGTGCGCGTCTTCGCCTGTTCGCGGGACTCGACGCATCGTGTAACCCAATGGTGAATCTGGGCTCGTGATCTGCGCGCAGCGCGCGAAGAAGCGGCAGCTCGACCGATGAAGCCACGCGAAGCACCGTCCGTGTCACGCCTGGACGCGAGGTTGCGAGCGAGGCGTCTACGCATTCCCGTGTGGATATCCGGCCGCCGAAACGACTCTCGCCACTGTGACTTTCGACGGTGAGCATCGGCGCTTCGTCGGGCGCGGTGCCGCTTCCGGTACGGATTGCCGGTCGCCGATGGGTTTCGACGCGTGCATCCTCCGTCGATCCAGGCACATTCGTCCATGTGGATATCCGGTTCCCGGGACCACTCGAAGCGCTGTGTTTTTCGACGGTGAGGGTGCGCGCCAGGCCGGCGGGCAACGCTGGTCCGGGCGTGGAAAACTGTCGCGGCAACCACTCGAAGTCCTGTGTATTTCAACGGTGAGGGTGAAGCGATAGTCCCTCGACCGGCGTATTCCGGCGGGACCGTCCGCCGGACGGACGTACTCGCGCGCCTGTGTATCCGACCGGTGAGGGCGAGCAGCCGAGCGACGAAATGCGCAGGCTCCAATGTGGATATCCGTCCACAAACCGACTCGCCGCGCTGTGAATTTCAACGGTGAGCGTCGGCCTCCGAGCGCTCTGCATGCCGATTCCGGAGGTGGACATCCCGCCCCCGACGCCACTCGAAACGCTGTGCAATCGAACGGTGAGCGCGCTTGCCCGACCGGCCGAAGGACGCGGCGTTGTGGACATCCGCCGCCACCGACCAATCGGAACGCTGTGCATTTCGACGGTGAGCGTGACGTCCCGATGCCGCCGAAACCCTTGCCGCTCGGGGTTCGAGCGCCCTCCACCCGGCTGGCGGCGAGCGTTGCGGCACGCACCGGCTTTTCTGCCGAACCACTCGACCGCCCTGACGCGCCGCCCGTCACGCTCCCGCCACCCGCGCGAAAACTCTCTCAAATCACGGCAAAAAGCTGCGCAGTTTTTCTCGCCACGGGCCGGTCCGCGCAAGATGAGAAAAAACATTCTCGCCGGCGCGCGAAAAAATAGAGCCATTCGCTGCCGGCACCCGCGCGTCATCCGACGCTCCGCCGCGCACGGCCCAGAACAGCACAATCCGGAGACATCCCCTCATGACCGCCCGCCTGCCCGTCGACGGCACGCCTGCCCTGTCCGACTACCGCCTGACCGACAACCTGACCGCGACGCGCGGCCGGATCTTCCTGACCGGCACGCAGGCGCTGATTCGCCTGCTGCTGATGCAGCGCACGGTCGACACCGAACAGGGGCTCAACACGGCCGGTTTCGTCAGCGGCTATCGCGGCTCGCCGCTCGGCATGGTCGACCAGCAGCTGTGGAAGGCGAAGAAACTGCTCGACACCAGCGGCGTGCGCTTCCTGCCGGCGATCAACGAGGAACTCGGCGGCACGGCCGTGCTCGGCACGCAGCGGGTCGAGGCCGACCCCGAGCGCACGGTCGAGGGCGTGTATGCGATGTGGTACGGCAAGGGCCCGGGCGTCGATCGCGCGGGCGACGCGCTGAAGCACGGCAACGCGTACGGTTCGTCGCCGCACGGCGGCGTGCTGGTCGTCGCGGGCGACGACCATGGCTGCGTGTCGTCGTCGATGCCGCACCAGAGCGACTTCGCGATGATGGCGTGGCACATGCCGGTCGTGAACCCGTCGAACATCGCCGACATGCTCGAATTCGGCCTGTACGGCTGGGCGCTGTCGCGCTACTCGGGCGCGTGGGTCGGCTTCAAGGCGATCTCGGAAACGGTCGAGTCGGGCTCCACCGTCGACCTCGATGCGTTGCAGACGCGCTGGCCGGCGCCGGCCGGCTTCACGCCGCCGGCGGGCGGCCTGCACAACCGCTGGCCCGACCTGCCGAGCCTCACGATCGAGGCGCGCCTCGCCGCGAAGCTCGACGCGGTCCGCCATTTCGCGCGCGCCAACAGCATCGACAAATGGATCGCGCCGAGCACCCACGCGAACGTCGGCATCGTCACCTGCGGCAAGGCGCACCTCGACCTGATGGAGGCGCTGCGCCGCCTCGACCTGACGGTCGCCGATCTCGACGCGGCCGGCGTGCGGATCTACAAGGTCGGCCTGTCGTATCCGCTCGAAATGACGCGGCTCGAGACCTTCGTCGACGGGCTGGCCGAAGTGCTGGTGATCGAGGAGAAGGGTCCGGTCATCGAGCAGCAGATCAAGGACTACCTGTACAACCGCACCGAAGGCGCGCGCCCGCGCGTGCTCGGCAAGCACGACGCGGCCGGCGGGTGCCTGCTGTCGGAGCTGGGCGAGCTGCGCCCGTCGCGCATCCTGCCGGTGTTCGCCGACTGGCTCGCGCGGCACAAGCCGGCGCTCGACCGGCGCGAACGCGTCGTCGATCTCGTCGCGCCGCAGATCCTGTCGAACGAGGCCGATGCGGTGAAGCGCACGCCGTACTTTTGCTCGGGCTGCCCGCACAACACGTCGACGAAGGTGCCCGAAGGCTCGATCGCGCAGGCCGGCATCGGCTGCCACTTCATGGCGTCGTGGATGGAGCGCGACACGACGGGCCTGATCCAGATGGGCGGCGAGGGCGTCGACTGGGCCGCACACGCGATGTTCACGAACACGAAGCACGTGTTCCAGAACCTCGGCGACGGCACCTACTTCCACTCGGGCATCCTCGCGATCCGCCAGGCGGTCGCCGCGAAAGCGAACATCACGTACAAGATCCTCTACAACGACGCGGTCGCGATGACGGGCGGCCAGCCGGTCGACGGCAGCATCTCGGTGCCGCAGATCGCGCGGCAGGTCGAGGCGGAAGGCGTGTCGCGCTTCGTCGTGGTGTCCGACGAACCGGAGAAGTACGACGGCCATCACGGGCAGTTCCCGACGGGCACGACGTTCCATCACCGCAGCGAACTCGATGCGGTGCAGCGCGAATTGCGCGAGACGCCGGGCGTCACCGTGCTGATCTACGACCAGACCTGCGCGGCCGAGAAGCGCCGCCGCCGCAAGAAAGGCGAATTCCCCGACCCGGACAAGCGCCTGTTCATCAACGACGCGGTCTGCGAAGGCTGCGGCGACTGCGGCGTGCAGTCGAACTGCCTGTCGGTCGAGCCGCTCGAGACGCCGCTCGGCCGCAAGCGCCGCATCGACCAGTCGTCGTGCAACAAGGACTATTCGTGCGTGAACGGCTTCTGCCCGAGCTTCGTGACGGTCGAAGGCGCGGCGCTGAAGAAGGCCGCCGGCGCCGCGTTCGACGAAGCGGCGCTCGCCGCGCGCGTCGACGCGCTGCCGGTGCCGGCGACGCATCTGGATGCCGCGCCGTTCGACATGCTCGTGACGGGCGTGGGCGGCACCGGCGTCGTGACGGTCGGCGCGCTGATCAGCATGGCCGCGCATCTCGAAGGCAAGAGCGCGTCGGTGCTCGACTTCATGGGCTTCGCGCAGAAGGGCGGCTCGGTGCTGTCGTTCGTGCGGATCGCGTCGAGCGACCGCTGGCTGAACCAGGTGCGCATCGACACGCAGCAGGCCGACGTGCTGCTCGCATGCGACATGGTCGTCGGCGCGAGCGCCGAGGCGCTGCAGACGGTGCGTCACGAGCGTTCGCGGATCGTCGTCAACACGCACCGGATCCCGAACGCGTCGTTCGTGCAGAACCCCGACGCGAACCTGCATGCGGACGCACTGCTCGAGAAGATGCGCCACGCGGCCGGCGACGGCTACCTGTCGAGCTGCGACGCGCAGGCGCTCGCCGCGAAGTTCCTCGGCGATTCGATCGGCGCGAACATCCTGATGCTCGGCTACGCGTGGCAGCTCGGCCTCGTGCCGGTGTCGCTCGCCGCGATGATGCGCGCGATCGAGCTGAACAACGTCGCGGTGCCGATGAACAAGCTCGCGTTCTCGATCGGCCGGATGGCGGCCGGCGACGCGGCGGGCCTCGATGCGTTGTGGAACGCGCGCCATGCGGTGGCCGTCCATGCCGCGCCGGAGACGCTCGCCGAGCTGATCGCCGATCGCGAGGCGCGCCTCGACGCCTACGGCGGCGCGCGCTACGTCGAGCGCTACCGGGCGCTGGTGAGTGCGGCGCGCGCGAAGGGCGACGACACGCTGACGCGCGCGGTCGCGACGACGTTCTACCGGCTGCTCGCGGTGAAGGACGAATACGAAGTCGCGCGGCTGTACACGGACGACGCGTTCCGCACCGCGCTCGAAGCGCAGTTCGAAGGCGTGCCGGGGCAGGCGTACCGCGTGAAGTTCAACCTCGCGCCGCCGACGGTCGCGAAGGCCGGCAGCGACGGCAGCACGCCGAAGAAGCGCGTGTTCGGCCAGTGGATGTGGCCGGTGCTCGGCCTACTGGCGCGCGTGCGCAGCCTGCGCGGCACGTGGCTCGATCCGTTCGGCCGCACCGTCGAGCGCAAGATGGAGCGCGCGCTGGCCGACGACTACGAGACCACGCTCACGCGCGCGTTCGCCGCGATGACCCCCGGCAATGCGACGCAGGTCGCGCAACTGGCCGACCTGCACGCCCGCGTGCGCGGCTTCGGTCACGTGAAGGTGCGCAACCTGGCCGGCGTGAAGCGCGCGGAACGCGAGCTCGCGTTGCAGCTCGGCATCGACGCGGCGACGAGCGCGGCCGTGCAGCACGCGCTCGACGAGATGAAGGGCGCGGGGATGCTGAAGGGGATTCCGGTCGTCGTCGCAAAGTAACGCGAACGCGAGTGGACGCGAAAACGGCGACGCGGGTGCGTCGCCGTTTTTTCATGCATGCCGGTTGCCGCGCGCAGGCCGTTGCAGGCCCGTCAAAGAATGCCTTTCTTGCGCGTCGACAGCGCGGTTTCCGACAGGTCGATCTCGCGAATCAGCTTCGTCAGCGTCTCGTCGGAAATCTTGCTGTCGCTGCGCAGCCGGTACAGCGCCGAGCGCTCCGCGCGCACGGCCGCGATCCGCATCTGCAGCTCCATCGTTTCGGCCTGCTGCGCTTGCGCGCGCGGCGTGGGGCCGTCCTCGGCCAGCGCGGCGAGCCGGCGGCGATACTGGTCCATCACGCGTGCGGAGATGTCCGCGCAGCGCGCCGCGCCCGATTCGTCGAGATCGGCCGAAATCGCGTCGTGCGACGAATCGATCGCGCGGATCGCGGCCTGCGCGGCGGCCGAGCGCGCGATGCGCTCCTCGTCGCCGAGCGGGTTGCGCGACGAGCGCACGCCGCGCAGCAGCAGCGGCAGGCCGATCACCGCGACGATCAGCGAGCCGAGGATCACGGCCGACGCGATGAAGATCGCGGTGTCGCGGCCGGGCAGCGGCGCGCCGTCGGACAGCGCGACCGGGATCGACAGCACGCCGGCGAGCGTGACCGCGCCGCGCACGCCGCCGACCGTCATCACCGCGATCGTGCGCACGCCGGCCATCGTGCCGGCGAGGCCCTGGCGCGCGGCGCGGCGGCTCGCGAACCAGCGCAGCAGCCATACCCACAGGAAGCGGATCGCATACAGCGCGAGCATCATCGCGCACACGTTGAAGATCATGCGGCCGACCAGCGCGTCGCTCGTATGGTGCGCGTCGACGAGCGCGCGGCCGATGATGTGCGGCAACTGCAGCCCGAGCATGATGAACACCATGCCGTTGAACACGAACTCGATCATCGCCCACGTGCTTTCGGCGCGCACGCGCGACGCGACGGTGCTTTTGCGCGAGAAGCTCGTGTAATTCATCATCATCCCGGCCGACACGGCCGCGAGCACGCCCGACAGGTCGAGGTGCTCGGCGAACAGGTAGGCCGCGAACGGCACCAGCAGCGTCATCACGATGCCGGGCGCCGGGTCGCCTTCCTGTTCGGCGTTCAGGAAGCGTGTCGACAGCGCGCTGAACAGCCAGGACACGATCGCGCCCGTCGCGAGCCCGCCGGCCGCGACGATCACGAACGTGACCGACGCGGCGCGCAGCGAGAACACGCCGGTCAGCGCGGCCGCGATCGCGAACTTCAGCGCGACGAGGCCCGACGCGTCGTTCATCAGCGCCTCGCCTTCGAGGATGTGCATCAGTTGCGGCGGGATGCGACCCTTGCCGGCGATGCCCGACAGCGCGACCGCATCGGTCGGCGACAGCACGGCCGCGAGCGCGAACGCGATCGGCAGCGGTAACTCGGGAATCAGCCAGTGGGCGAAGTAGCCCACTGCGAGTACCGTCATGAACACGAGCCCGAACGCGAGCATCAGGATCGCGCGGCGCTGCAGGTATAGCTCGCGTTTCGGAATCCGCCAGCCGTCCGCGAACAGCAGCGGCGGAATGAACAGCAGCATGAAGATCTCGGGATCGAACGTGACGTGCAGGTTCAGCTTCGGCCACGCGAGCATCGCGCCGAACGCGATCTGCATCAGCGGCAGCGGCAGTTGCAACGGCAGGAGGCGCGTGACGGCGCCGGACAGCGCGACGGTCAGCAGCAGAATGAGGACGGTGAAGACGATTTCCATCGATACGGCGGATAGGCAGAATGAAACGATCGTACGGAGTGTAGCGTGCCGACGTGACGGATGCGCTCGAACGGGCGGTGCGTGCGCACGGAAATGGTGCATCGACGGCGCGCCACGGTGGTGCGGCAGCCCGGCGCGACCCTGCGGCGCACGGCTCATGCGCACCTTGCACGGAGCTTGCTTGAGGGAGAGCAGCCGCCCGGCCCGCGCCGGGCAACCGAGGGTCCAACCATGACATTGCGCGCGCCGTCCGGGTCGTCGTCCGTGACGCCGGACGGCGCGTTCGAGTGCATCACCAGGAGAAGGGCATGACGATCGTGCAACAGGAGCGTCCGGCCGCCGCGTCGCCGTACCGGTTCGAGCGGGAGATGAGCTCCGGCTTCGAACGGCTGGCGACGCAGCACCGCGACCTGACGCTCACGACCGTGTTCCAGCCGATATTCAGCCTGTCGCACCAGCGTGCGGTCGGCTACGAGGCGCTGCTGCGCGCGCACGATGCGCTCGACCGCGCCGTGTCGCCGCTCGACGTGTTCGGCGAAGCCGCGCGCCAGGGCGAACTGCTGCAGCTCGACCGGCTCGCGCAGGCGCTGCATCTGGAGAACTTCGCGCTGCTCGGCGCCGAGCGCGAGTGGCTGTTTCTCAACGTCCATCCGGGCGTGCTCACCGACCCGTTCCAGGCGGCCGCGCTGCTCGCGAACCTGAAGCGGCTCGGCATGCCGCCGCGGCGCATCGTGCTCGAAGTGCTCGAACAGCGCGCGGAGGACGTCGAGCGGCTCGCGGAGGCCGTGCGCGCGTTCCGCACGCAGGGTTTCCTGATCGCGCTCGACGATTTCGGCGCGG
The DNA here is from genome assembly GCF_015712225.1 of Burkholderia sp. 9775_39. Classification (NCBI taxonomy): domain Bacteria; kingdom Pseudomonadati; phylum Pseudomonadota; class Betaproteobacteria; order Burkholderiales; family Burkholderiaceae; genus Burkholderia; species Burkholderia sp. 9775_39. The sequence continues at coordinate 57,133 of NZ_JACCQC010000031.1, forward strand.
GCCATTCGAACCTCGAGCGGATCTGGCAGCTGAACCCGGACATCGTGAAGCTCGACCGGATCATGCTGTCGCATGCGGCACATCGCACGGGACTGACCGCGATCCTGCACGGGCTCGTGACGCTGTTGCACGAGGCCGGCAAGCTGGTGCTCGTCGAAGGGATCGAGACCGAGCACGAAGCGCAGATCGCGCTGTCGTGCGAGGCCGATTTCGTGCAGGGCTACTACTTCGGCCGGCCGGCGCCGGGGCTGCCCGACAGCGCGGCCGCGACCGGCTGCATCGGCGAGCTGACCGAGCGCTTTCGTCAGCAGACCGAAGCGCGCGAGCGGCGCGACACGCAGCGGCTCGCGCCGTACCTGCGCGCGTTCGAACGGGCGGCCGAGCGCCTCGAGGCCGGCGAGCCGCTCGACGAGGTGTGCTGGAACTTCCTCGCGCTCGACGCGGCCGCGCGCTGTTTCCTGCTCGATGCGCAGGGCCGGCAGTCGGGCCGCAACGTCGTGCTGCGCGCGGATCGCGCGCTGGCCGAGGCGCGCTTTTCGCCGCTGGCGGACGCGCAGGGCGCGAACTGGCTGCGCCGGCCGTATTTCCGCTCGGCGATCGCCGAACCGGGGCGCGTGCAGGTCACGCGGCCGTACCTGTCGATCAACGAGGCGCAGCCGTGCGTGACGCTGTCGGTGGCCGTGCGCGTCGGCGATGCGCAGCGCGTGCTGTGCGGCGACATCGACTGGGGCGACGACGACGCGCCAGTCGCGTAGCGACGCACGGCACGCATGCGGTGAGCAGCGAGCGGGGCGCGGGGCGGCCGTTGCGTTCACCGCGGGCTTCCCCGACAATGGCGCGACCGCGGCCATCGTGACCGCGCGCGCCGTCCCGGGGGCCACCATGGCGGCGAATAAAAAAAGGAAAAAACCATGAAACGACCGATTTCGCTGACCATCCTCGCGTGGGTCATCATCGTGACCAACGCGATCACCTGCGTGTATACGCCGTTCTCGATCGGCATGCCGACCACCCAGGCGCTGCTGTCGCACTACCTGCTGCCCGTCTGGGCGACGCTCGGCATCAGCGTGATCATCGAAGCCGCGAACGTCGTGATCGGCATCGCGATCCTCAAGGGGCGCGAGTGGTCGCGCAAGGCGTACATCGTGACGTTCGTGTTCGGCATCGCGTTCTCGTTGATCAACATGCCGGCGTCGATGCTCGCGGTGCTGATCCCGGGCGTCCTGCTGTTCGCCGTGTTCGTCTACCTGCTGTTCCGGCGCCCGGCGACTGCGTATTTCAGGCAGACCGTTGCATGAGCGTCGTGCGCAACGCGCTGGCGATCGTGCTGTTCACGATCGCCGGCTTCGGCGTGATGGCCGCGCAGCTGGCCGCGTTCCTGAAAGTCGGGCAGGCGGGTGTGACGGTCGTATTCGTCGCCGTGTTGTTCACGGCGTCGGCCGTGCTGCTGGCTGCGGGCGCGTTTGCCGGTGCATTCCGGCCGCGTGCGCGCGGCGCGGGCATCACGCTGCTGGCCGCGGCCGCGACCACCGCGCTCGGGATGATCGGCTGGGGAATGCTCCTGCTCACGCCGGCGATCGTCGACATGATGCAGCAGCAGGGCGCGTACTTCGACGCGCGCATGTTCCGGTTCGTGTCCGGCACCGCGGTGACGGGGTTGTCCGCGCTGGTCGGCGTCTGGCTCGTGCGGCGCGGCTGAAGGACATGGCTGAAATGCGCGACTGAAATACGCGGCCGCCGGCACGCTGGCGTCCGTCACGCGGCTCGGCTAGGATGCGCGAATTATCCAGACGATTCGCGGGCCGCCCATGAACCGACATGCCGCTTCTTCCGTCCTCCTCGAAGTGATCGCCACGACCGTCGGCGATGCCCAGGCCGCCGCCCGCGCGGGCGCCGACCGCCTCGAACTCGTGACCGCGATCACCGAAGGCGGGCTGACGCCGAGCGTCGGCCTGATCGAGGCCGTCGTGGCCGCCGTGCCGATTCCCGTCAACGTGATCGTGCGTCCGCACAGCCGCTCGTTCGTCTATGACGCCGACGACCTGCGCGTGATCGAGCGCGACGTGCGCGCGGCCGTCGCGGCCGGCGCGAACGGCGTCGTGTTCGGCGCGCTCGACCCGCGCGGCGACGTCGATCTCGGCGCGCTGGCCCGGATCGCGGCCGCCGCGGACGGGCGCGCGCTCACGTTTCACCGCGCGTTCGACGTCGCGCGCGATCTGAACGCCGCGTTCGACGCGCTGCTGCGCGTGCCGGCCGTCACGTCCGTGCTGACGTCGGGCGGTCATCCGTCGGTGCTCGACGCGGTTGCGACGATCACGCGGCTCGTGCGGCAGGCGGCGGGCACGACCTGCACGGTGCTGGCCGGCTCGGGGCTCACGATCGACGCGGTCGGCGATTTCGTCCGCGCCACCGGCGTGCGTGCGGTGCATTTCGGCTCGGGCGTGCGGCCGCGCGGCGAGGTGCTGGCGCCCGTCGACGGGCAACGCGTCGAGCGCGTGCGCGCGGCGCTCGACGGCGCGGCGTCGCACGTGTGACGCACGTCCCGACACCGCACGACACAAACACGACACGACATCATCGGGGAGAGCGGGCCACATGACGGACGCCACGCACGACACGCACGACGGCGCGGACGACGATGCCGCGCCCGGCTGGGACGCGATCGACGCCGCGCTCGCGCGCCTTTATCCGGGCCAGGAGCCGAAGCACTACGGCACGCTGGTCAAGTGGCGGCTCGGCGGCCCCGATCCGCTCGACGGGATCAGCGTGTGGCGGCGCGCGGCCCCCGTGCCGCACTGGCATTTCGTCACGTACGGGCTGAGCGAGCTGTATGCGAAGGAGTCGGACGATCCGGCCGCCAGCGGTTTCGGCTTCGAGCTGACGATGCGCGTCGCGTGCGTGGCTGGCGACGACGAGCCGCCGCGCTGGGTGTTCAGCTTCCTGCAGAATCTCGCGCGCTACGTGTTCCAGAGCGGCAACGCGTTCGACGACGGCCACTGGATGACGGCCAACGGCCCGATCGCGCTCGATACCGATACGGCGCTCTGCTCGATGGGCTTCGCGTTCGATCCGGAGCTGCCGGCGATCGACACGCCGCACGGCCGTCTCGCGTTCCTGCAGGTCGTCGGGCTGACGCTCGACGAGGAACGCGCCGCGAAGCGCTGGCGCACGCGTGCGCTGCTCGACACGCTGCTGCCGCACATGCCGCTGTGGATGACCGATCTCGGCCGCGCGTCGCTGCTCGAACGCGCGGACGTGCGCGAGCAGGTCGACGCGGGCACGCAGCGCGACGGCTCGGCGAGCGGTTACCTGTTCACCGACGTGCTCGGCTGGGGCACCCGCAAGCGGCTGCTGCGCGCGCCGGTGATCGAGATCACCGTCGGCGCGCGGCAGGTCGACGAACTCGTCACGCTACTGCCGCTGCGGCTGCCGTTCGACCGGCCGTTTCGCCTCGTCGGTCACGACGGCGCGGTGCGGTTCGTGCGCGGCGACGCGAACGGCGTGAGCGACGAAGACGGCACGCTGACGCTGCGGCTCACCGACGCGACGGTGCAGGCGCTGGCGCGCACGCTGAAGCCGCGCGCCGGCGAGTATGCGATCGACGGGCTCGACGGCGTGCGCTGGCGGGTCGAGCCGACGGTGATCCGCGACGCGCAGGGCCATCCGGTGCAGACGATCGGCTAGGGCCGGCGCCCGAGCCGCGGCGCGTCACGTGTTGCGCACGAACCAGGTCCGCTTCGCGGTGCCGAGCAGCGCGCGATAGACGAGCCACGACACGACGAAGGTGGCCGGCGCCGACAGCGACGCGGCGAACCCGGTCGCCTGGTTCAGCGCGAGCCCCGCGAACGCGCCCGCGAACCACGCGGTCAGGCCGCCCGGATTGAACACCGGCACGTGCGCGTCGCGGCATTCGACGTCGTCGCCGACGAGCTGCCCGTAGCGCGCCGACAGGATGTGCGCGAGCGCGACGCCGACCCACGCGACGACGAAGATGCCCTGGTACGCGAGCGCTTGCAGGATCCGCGAGAAGATGTCGGCCATCATCAGTGCATAGACGACCGCGCCGACCACGACCGCCCACACGAATTTCGGCGCGCGCAGCCCCGCGACCTTCTGGAAGAACGCCTGCATGTTGACGGTCGCGAGGTAGTAGTTCGCGGTATTGATGCGCGACTGCGTGACCCACACGAACAGCAGCCCCCACACGCCCATCAGCTTCAGCAGCGCGAGCACGACCGATACTTCCGACAGCGTGCCGAGCCCGGGAATCGTGCTGACGAGATAGATGCCGGCCGCGCCGTTGACGAGGAACGTGACGAGGTAGAACGGCATCCCGAAGTTGAAGCGGCCGTGATAGCGGGCGTCGGCCTTGCGGCCGAAGCGCGCGTAGTCGAACGTGAACATCATCAGCACCCATACGCCCATGTAGTAGACGAAGCACTGCCACCAGCCGCCGGCCGGGGCGCCGCCCGCCGGCCCGAAATCGAGCCACGCGGCGTGATAGCCGTACTCGGCCGTCGCGAGCCCGACCGCCGCAAGCAACCCGAACAGGTAGAACGGCAGCAGCACGCCGTTGAACTTGTCGAGCCAGTGCTGCACGCTGCCGAACACGAGCGGCACGCTGTAGCAGACGACGATCAGCGCGGCCCACTTGTAGTCGAGCGCCGGAAACTGGTGATGCGCGGCGACCGCGATCACCGAGCCCTCGAACACCGCGTAGTAGATCGCCGTCGCGAAGAAGATCAGCGTCGCGAGCGCCGCGCCCGCGCTGCCGAACAGCACGCGCGAGAACAGCGCGACCGACAGGCCGGTACGGATCGCGTAGCGGCTGATGATCGAATTGACGATGCCGTACGAAACGACCGACAGCGCCATCCCGATCAGCGCGTTGCGCGCGCCGTAGGTGAGCGCGAGCGTCGCGCCGACGACGATGTAGAACACCGCGCTGCAGACGGCCCACCACGCCATCGTCAGCGCAAAGGGCGGCATGCGTGCGTGATCGGGAATGGCGAGCGTCGACAGGTCGAGATCCTCGTCGGTGCGGGCCTGAGCCAGGTTGGCCATGAGCGTGCTCCTCGATGAGCGAAACAGCGGACGACGTCTGGGCCGCGGCCCATGCGAGCCGCGGGGTTGCCCCGACGTCGGGGCGGGCAACCGGTCCGGCGAAAACGGCGCGCAGGCGTCCCCGCCGCGCCGCGCGCGGCCGCACGGACGGGAAACGGAAGCGAAGGATGAAAACGGAGGGCGGCGCACGGCGCCCGGCGCGACGGCCGGGCGCGTGGCGCTCAGTCCTTCAGTACGGCGCGCAGCAGCGCGAGGCGCCGCTGATACTCGCGGCGCGCGGCGAGCGCGTCGGCCATCGTCACGCGCACGAAGCGCGCGCGATGGTTCGGCTGCATCTGGCCGATCAGGTCCATGTCGGCGCTGATGACCGTGCCGATCGTCGCGTAGCCGCCGCCCGACACCGCATCGCGATGCAGGATGATCGGCTCGACCCCGGCCGGCACCTGGATCGAGCCGATCGGATAGCACGCGTCGACGATGTTCGACGGATCGGCCCCGGCGCCGAACGGCTGCTCGCGCGGCCGGAACTGCAGCGGCCGGCCGTTCTTGTAGCGGTAGCCGATGCGGTCCGCCTCGGGCGCGACCGTCCATTCGTCATCGAAGAACGTGTGCGCCGACGCGTCGGTGAGCCGGTAGTGGTACAGCCCCGGCAGCACGCGCAGTTCGACCTGGCTGTCCAGCGGCCGGCTGACCGACGCCGGCAGCTCGCGCCCTTCGCGAAGCGTGCCGCGCGCCGCGCCGATCGGCAAACGGTCGCCTTTCTGCAGGCGCCGGCCCGCGTGGCCGCCGATCGCGCCGAGCGTGTAGGTCGAGCGGCTGCCGAGCACGACCGGCACGTCGATGCCACCCGCGACGGCCAGGTACGCGCGGGCGCCGCCCTTCACGTAGGCGAACGACAGCACGCTGCCCGCGCGGATCCACAGCGCGACGTTGCAGCGCTGCCCGACGCCGTCGATCTTCGGGGTCATCTCGGCGCCCGTGACGGCGACCAGCGCGTCCGCATGGAACAGCAGCTCCGGGCCGAGCAGCGTGCATTCGAGCACGGCCGCCTGTTCCGGATTGCCGACCAGCAGGTTCGCCGCGCGCGACGCGTACTGGTCGAGCGAGCCCGACGGCGGGATGCCGACGTGGTAGTAGCCTTGCCGGCCCGTATCCTGGACCGACGTCGCGAGGCCGGGTTTCACGACCTCGATCAGGTTGTGCGCGTCAGCGGGCATGCAGCACCTCGACGAGAGAACGGTTGACCGCATCGGGATCGCGCCGGAACGCGTCGAGCGAGAATTTCACGGGGCGCACGCGCAGCGAGAAGGTACCCGCTTCGACGGCCGCCACCGCGGCGTCATAGGCGTCGCGATCGATCGGCTGGAACTTCACGATGTCGCCGGGCCGGAAGAACACCATGAAATCGCGCAGGTAGTCGAGCCGCTGCGCGGGATCGAAGATCGGCGCCGGCGTCACGCCGAACATCTGGTAGCCGCCCGCGCCGCGCACCGAGTAGATGCAGCCGAAGCAGCCGCCGTGGCCGACCGTCAGCTTCGGCGTGTCGGTGCGCGGCCGCAGGTATTTCGGTACTTCGAGCTGGCGTGCGCGCTCGACCATCTGGTACATGAACGGCAGGCCCGCGACGAAGCCGACCATCGACACGAACCACGGCGAGCCCGAGTGCGCGGCGATGAAGTCGTCGACGTCGCGCTTGCCGTTGATCCGCGCCGCATATTCGAGATCGGTCGACGACGGGTCCTGGTGACGCTCGCGAAACCGCATCAGCGTCTCGTGCGTCCACGGGTCGTTGTACAGCACCGGCACCTCGACGATGCGCGTATCGAGTTCGAGCGGCGCGTCGCCGACCTCGGCCTCGATCGCCTTGAGCAGCGCGACGAGCGTGTCGGGCTCGATCACGTCCGGGTCGTAGCGCACCTGATAGGACGCGTTCGCCGGACAGATCTCGGTGATGCCCGGCACCGCACGCCGCTGCAATTCGCGCGTGATCGCCGTGCCCTTGAAGAAGGCGTCGAGCGACATCGCCTCGCTGATCTCGACGAACACGAACTCGTCGCCGCCGAACGTATAACGGGTCGTCACAGGGCCTCCCCGACGCGCGCGGCGTCCGCGGTTTCGTGCTGCCGGGCGGCGGCCGTCGCGGCCTCGCGCCATGACGGCATCCACGCTTCGAGAAAATTCGTGTGATAGCGGCCCGCGCGCACGTCGTCGTCCGCGAGCAGCGCGACGTGCAGCGGCGCGGTGGTCTTCAGGCCGCCGACCTGCAGCTCGCCGAGCGCGCGAGACAGACGCCGCAATGCGGCCGCGCGGCTCTCGTCGTGCACGATCAGCTTCGCGAGCAGCGAATCGTAGAACGGCGGCACGACGTAGCCCGGGTAGAGCAGCGAATCGACGCGCACGCCGGGGCCGGTCGGCCACACCAGTGCGTCGATCCGGCCCGGATTCGGGCGGAAATCCTGCAGCGGATCTTCCGCGTTGATCCGGCATTCGAGCGCGGCGCCGCGCATCGCGATGTCGGCCTGCGCGAACCGCAGCGGCTCGCCGTCGGCGATGCGCAGCGTTTCGCGCACGAGATCGATGCCGGTGATCGCCTCGGTCACCGGATGCTCGACCTGGATGCGCGTGTTCATCTCGATGAAGTAGAACTCGCCGCGCGCATCGTCGAACAGGTATTCGAGCGTGCCCGCGCTGCGGTAGCCGACTTCGCGCGCGAGGCGCGTGGCCGACGCGCACAGCGCGTCGCGCTGCGCCGGCGTGAGCGACGGCGACGGCGCTTCCTCGAGGATCTTCTGGCGGCGCCGCTGCAGCGAGCATTCGCGCTCGAACAGGTGGACGACGTCGCGGCCGTCGCCTAGCACCTGCACCTCGATGTGCCGCGCTCGCGCGATGAAGCGTTCGAGATAGACGCCGCCGTCGCCGAACGCGGCCTGCGCCTCGCGCTGCGCGAGCGGCAGTTCGGCGTCGAGCTGCGCGGCGTCGTGCGCGACGCGGATGCCGCGCCCGCCGCCACCCGCAGCCGCCTTGATCATGATCGGATAGCCGATGTGCGCGGCGACCGCGCGGGCCGCGTCGAGCGACTGGACGACGCCGTCGCTGCCCGGCACGGTCGGCACGTTCGCGCGCCGCGCGGTGTCGCGGGCGCGCGCCTTGTCGCCCATCGTCGCGATCACCTGCGCGCCCGGGCCGACGAAGATCAGCCCGGCCGCCTCGACCTGCGCGGCGAACGCCGCGTTCTCGGACAGGAAGCCGTAGCCCGGATGGATCGCGTCCGCGCCGCATTGCCGCGCGGCGTCGAGGATCGCGGCCGGATTCAGATAGCTCTTCGCCGCATGCGACGACCCGATGTGGATCGCTTCGTCGGCCATGCGCGCGGCGAGGCTGTCGCGGTCCGCGTCGCTGACCACGGCGACCGCGCGCATGCCGAGCTCGCGTGCCGCGCGGATCACGCGCACCGCGATTTCGCCGCGGTTCGCGACCAGCACGGTCTTGATCCGCGACGGTCGATAGAAGGTGTCGGGGGCGTTTGCCGGCTTCATCGCATCACCCCTCGATCCGCATCAGCACCTGGCCGGCGTCGACCGGCTCGCCATCGTCGACGAGCAGCTCGACGACGCGGCCGGCCGCATCGGCTTCGATCTCGGTGAACTGCTTCATCACTTCGACGAGGCCGACCACCGCGCCGGCCGCGACCGTCGCATCCACCGCGACGTAGTAATCCGCCTCGGGTGACGGGCGCCGGTAGAACGTGCCCGGCAACGGGCTGACGATGTCGTGCAATGCCATCTTGCGTCTCCTTGAATCGGGTTCAGTGATGAGCGGCGAGCGGTCGCGGGCCGGCGGTCCGGATGCCTTCGCGGACCAGCGCGTCGCGCGTTTCGCGCACGAGGTCGAGCGCGCCGGGCGTGTCGCTGTGGATGCAGACCGAATCGAAATCGATGTCGATGTCGTCGCCGTCGATCGTGCGCACCTTGCCGTCGATGCACGCACGCAGCACCTTGTCGGCCACCTGCTGCGGGTCGAGGCGCCCGACGCGGCGCGTGAACACGATGGAGCCGCTGCGGTCGTAGTCGCGATCGGCGTAGAACTCGCGAATCACCGGCTGTTCGTACTCCCTCGCCACGCGATACGTGACCGACGCTTCCATGCAGTACAGCCACAGGCCGGGATCGACGCGCTGCAGCGTCTCGATCAGCAGCCGCGAGAACGCCTCGTTGGCCGCCGCGTGCATGTAGAGCGCGCCGTGCGGCTTGACGTGCTGCAGGCCCACGCCGTTGAGCCGCGCGAACTCGCGCAGCGCGCCGAGCTGATACAGGATGTCGTGGACGAGCGCCTGCGGCGTTTCGGTGATCGTGCGGCGACCGAAGCCCGCCAGATCGCGAAAGCCCGGATGCGCGCCGATCCCGACGCCGGCGTCGCGCGCGAGCTGCACCGTGCGCGCCATGATGTTCGGGTCGCCGGCATGAAAACCGGTGGCGATGTTCGCCGAGCTGATGAGCGGCATGATCTGCTCGTCGACGCCGTCGCCGATCGTCCACGGGCCGAAACCTTCGCCCATGTCCGAATTCAGGTCGACACTGTGCTTCCTCATACGGTTCGTTCCTCCAGGTTCTCCGGTTTCGCGTGCGCCGCAGCGCGTGTCGATACCGTGTTGAACGCAGGTTAGCCGTGCGGGGTGCGTCAAAATAGTTCTATTTTTATATGCGAGCGTATCGATTTTTCAGATATCGCGGGAAGCGGCTGCCCGGCGCCGCGGCAGGCGGATGCGCGCGGGTCGGGCGGGCCCGGATTGCCGAGAAACGGACGGTTGATATGATGGTTGCCATGCCCCCATCAGTTTTCCACCGCGCATGGCCCTGACGCTCAGACAGCTCAAGTACTTCGTCGCGACCGCCGAGCTCGGACAGATCTCGCAGGCCGCGATCCAGCTCACCATCTCGCAGTCGGCCGTGACGAGCGCGATCAAGGAACTGGAGGACAGTCTCGGCACGCAGCTGTTCGTGCGCACGTCGGCGGGCGTGACGCTGACCGATACCGGGCGGCGTTTTCTCAATCACGCGTACACGATCCTGTCGTCGGTCGACGAGGCGATGCGGATCCCGAATCTCGAAAGCACGCTGACCGGCACGCTCGCGATCGCCGCGAGTTACACGGTGCTCGGCTACTTCCTGCCGCATCACGTGCTGCGGCTCAATACGCTCTATCCGCGCCTGACGATCCACCTGCACGAGCTGAACCGCGAGTCGATCGAGGAAGGGCTGATCGCGGGCCGCTACGACATGGCCGTGCTGCTCACGTCGAACGTGTCGAATCCGGAGCTCGTGCTGGAGCCGGTGATCCATTCGGTGCGCAGGCTGTGGGTCGGCGCGCATCATCCGCTGCTGCGGCGCGAGAGCGTCACGTTCGCGGAGGTCGCGCACGAGCCGTTCGTGATGCTGACGGTGGACGAGGCCGGGCAGACCGCGCTGCGTTACTGGAACGAGACGCCGTACCGGCCGAACGTGATCCTGCGCACCTCGTCGGTCGAGGCGGTGCGCAGCATGGTCGCGAACGGCAGCGGTGTCGCGATCCTGTCCGACATGGTGTATCGCCCGTGGTCGCTCGAAGGGCGGCGCATCGAGACGATCGTGCTGCGCGACCCGGTGCCGCCGATGAGCGTCGGCCTCGCGTGGCGCAAGAACATCGAGCTGAGTCCCGCGATGCACGCGGTGCGCGACTATTTCCGGCACACGTTCATGGAGCCGCGCGCACTGGGCGGCGCGACCTGAGTGGTGCGCGCGGGCGTGAAAAAGCCGGGGCGCGCCCCGGCTTTTTCGTTGGCGGGCGCGGCGCGCCGGCCGTTGCCGCTTACGCGTTGTCCGACAGCGCGTCGGCCTGGCTCGCGCGGATGCCGAGGCGCTCGAACAGCGCGCGGTCGCGCTGCGTCTGCGGGTTGCTCGTCGTCAGCAGCTGGTCGCCGTAGAACATCGAGTTCGCACCGGCGAGGAAGCACATCGCCTGCATCGCGTCGTCGAGCTGCTCGCGCCCGGCCGACAGGCGCACGACGGCCTTCGGCATCGTGATGCGCGCGACCGCGATGGTGCGCACGAATTCGAACGGATCGAGCGGCGCGGTGCCTTCGAGCGGCGTGCCTTCGATCGCGACGAGGTTGTTGATCGGCACCGATTCCGGATACGGGTTCAGATTCGCGAGCTGCGAGATCAGGCCCGCGCGTTCGCGACGCGATTCGCCCATCCCGATGATGCCGCCGCAGCACACGTTGATGCCCGCGTCGCGCACGCGGTCGAGCGTGTCGAGGCGATCCTGGTAGGTGCGCGTCGAGATCACCTGGCCGTAGAACTCCGGCGACGTGTCGAGGTTGTGGTTGTAGTAGTCGAGGCCCGCGTCGGCGAGCTGCCGAGCCTGTTCGTCTTCGAGCATGCCGAGCGTCATGCAGGTCTCGAGGCCGAGCTCCTTCACGCCGCGCACCATCTCGGTCAGCGCCGGCATGTGGCGCTCCTTCGGATTGCGCCACGCGGCGCCCATGCAGAAGCGGCTCGCGCCGTTCGCCTTCGCCGCGCGCGCGGCGTCGAGCACCGTGTCGACGTCCATCAGCTTCTCGGCCTTCAGGCCCGTGTCGTGATGCGACGACTGCGAGCAGTACCCGCAATCTTCCTCGCAGCCGCCCGTCTTGATCGACAGCAGCGTCGACAGCTGCACCGCGTTCGCGTCGAAGTGCTCGCGATGCACCTGCTGCGCGCGGAACATCAGGTCGTTGAACGGCAGTTCGAACAGCGCGACGACGTCGGCGACGCGCCAGCGCTGCGGCGCCGGTGCAGCCATGGGAATCGCGTCGGATTGCACGGCGACGGTCTGGGCTTGGGTCATTTCGTTTTCCTGTCCTGGGCGGGATTGGGGGATCGGTTGGGTCAAGGCCGCGCGGCGCGCAGCGACTCGACGAGCGCGGCGATGTCGAGCATCGCCGCGGCGGATTCGGGGGCGGCCGGCGTCATGTGCGCGATGCGGCCGACGAGCGGCGCGCGGTGCTCGCGCGCGAGCCAGTCGCGAATCGTCGCGACGTTCTCGTCGGCGAACGACATGGCCGGGTCGACGTGGTTCGCGACCCAGCCCGCGAGCGCGAGCCCGCGCTGGCGAATCGCATCGGCCGTCAGCAGCGCGTGGCTGATGCAGCCGAGCCGGATGCCGACGACGAGCACGACGGGCAGGCCGAGCGCGACCGCGAGATCGGCGGTGTCCTGCGTGTCGTTCAGCGGCACGCGAAAGCCGCCGACGCCTTCGACGACGACGACGTCCGCGCGCGTCAGCGCTTCGCGATGGCACGCGACGATCGTGTCGAGGTCGAGCGTCACGCCTTCCTGCGCGGCGACGATGTGCGGCGCGGCCGGCGCTTTCAGCAGGAACGGCGTGCGCAGCTCGGGCGGCAGCACGACGTTCGCGGCGGCGTCGAGCTGATCGGCATCCTCGTTGCGCCAGACGCCGTCGCGTTGGTACGCGCCGGCCGCGACCGGCTTCAGCGCGGCCGCGCGCAGCCCGTGCCGCGCGAAGCCGTGCAGCATCGCGGCCGACACGAAGGTCTTGCCGATTTCGGTATCGGTGCCGGTGACGAACAGCGAGAGCGGGGCGGTCATGCTGCTGCCTCGCTAGCTTCGATCAACGCGGCTTCGAGCTTGGCGAGATCGTCGAACGAATGCGCGGCCGACAGCGACACGCGCAGCCGCGACGTGCCGGCCGGCACCGTCGGCGGCCGGATCGCGGGCACCCACAGGCCGTGCGCGTCGAGCGCGCGCATCGCCGCGAGCGTCGCATCGTTGCTGCCGATCACGAGCGGCTGCACGGCCGTGTGCGAATCGACCGGCTGCCAGCGCGTGTTGCGCAGCAGCGCACGCGTGCGTTCGATCAGCGCGGCGAGGTGCGCGCGGCGCGCGTCGCCTTCGTCGCCCGCGATCACCTTCAGGCTCGCGGAGACCGCATGCGCGACGGCCGGCGGCGCGGCGGTCGTGAAGATGTAGCTGCGCGCGCGCTGGATCAGCCATTCGATCACGGTTTCGTGCGCGATCACGAACGCGCCGGCGACGCCGGCCGCCTTGCCGAGCGTGCCGACGTACACCAGATGCGGCGAACGCAGCGCGGCGGCCGCGAGCGCGCCGCGCCCCTGCGGGCCGAGCACGCCGAAGCCGTGCGCATCGTCGACGACGAGCCACGCGCCGTGGCGCTCGGCCAGCGCGACGAGTTCGGCGAGCGGCGCGACGTCGCCGTCCATGCTGAACACGGTGTCGCTGACGATCAGCTTCGTTTCGGCCTCCGATGCGTCGAGCAGCGCGGCGAGCGCGGCCGTATCGGCGTGCGGATAGACCTGCACGTTCGCGCGCGACAGCCGCATCCCGTCGATCAGCGACGCGTGGTTCAGCGCGTCGGAGAAGATCGTCGCGCCCTTGCCCGCGAGCGCCGTCATCGCGGCGAGGTTCGCCATGTAGCCGGTGCTGAAGTACAGCGCGCGCGGCGCGTCGGAGAAGCCGCCCGCGAAGCCCGCGAGCTCGTCCTCGAGCCGCGCGTGCGCGCGCGAATGGCCGCCGAGCAGGTGCGAGCCGCCGCTGCCGGAGCCGTAGCGCTGCGCGCCTTCCGCGAATGCGGCGACGAGCGCCGGATGCGCGGCGAGGCCGAGGTAGTCGTTGCTCGCGAAGCCGACGATCTCGCGGCCGTTTACGGTCATGCGTGCGTCGCACGCGGTGTCGGCGATACGGCGCACGCGGCGCAGCCCTTGCGCGTCGAGATCGGCGAGGCCGCGTTGCAGGGTGTCGAGCAGGCTCATCGGCCGAGGTCCTCCAGCGTCGCGTCGAGCGTGTCGCGCGTGCGCTGCGCGAGCCACGCGATGTCGTCGTCGCTCATCACGTACGGCGGCATCAGGTACACGGTCGTGCCGATCGGGCGCAGCAGCAGCTCGCGTTCGAGCGCGTGTTCGAAGAAACGTCGCGAGAAGCTGCGCGCCGCGTCGCCGTCGAGCGTGACGTCGAACGCGAACAGCGTGCCGCGCTCGCGCAGGTGGCGCACCTGGCGGTGCGCGTCGAGCGGCGCGAGCGCCGCGCGCAGCGTCGCCGATTTGCGGGCATTGCTCGCGAGCACGTCGTCGCGCGCGAACAGGTCGAGCGTCGCGACCGCCGCGCGGCACGCGAGCGGGTTGCCGGTGTACGAATGCGAGTGCAGGAAGCCGCGCGTCGTGTCGTCGTCGTAGAACGCCGCGAACACGTCGTCGCGCGTGAGCACCAGCGACAGCGGCAGATAGCCGCCGCTGATCCCTTTCGACAGGCACATGAAATCGGGCCAGACGCCGGCCTGCTCGCACGCGAAGAAGGTGCCGGTGCGCCCGCACCCGACCGCGATCTCGTCGGCGATCAGGTGCACGCCGAATTCGTCGCACAGCGCGCGCAGCCCGCGCACGTACGACGGATCGTGCATCGCCATGCCGGCCGCGCACTGCACGAGCGGCTCGACGATCAGCGCGGCGATCCGGTCGCCGCGTTCGACGAACAGACGCCGCACGTCCGCGAGCGCGCGGCCGGCGACGTCGGCGGCCGTCTCGCCCGGCAGCGCGCCGCGCGCATCGGGCGACGCGACCACGTGCGCGTGGCGGATCAGCGGGTCGTACGCATCCTTGAACAGCGCAACGTCGGTCACGCCGAGCGCGCCGATCGTCTCGCCGTGATAGCTGTTCGCGACGCAGACGAATTCCTGCTTGTTCGCGCGGCCGCGGTTGCGCCACGCGTGGAAGCTCATCTTCAGCGCGATCTCGACGGCCGACGCGCCGTCCGACGCGAAGAACGCATGGCCGAGCGTGCGCCCGGTGAGCGCGTGCAGCCGTTCGGCGAGCTCGATCGCGGGCGCGTGCGTGCAGCCGGCGAGCATCGCATGCTCGAGCGTGTCGAGCTGGTCCTTCAGCGCCGCGTTGATGTCCGGGTTCGCATGGCCGAACAGGTTGACCCACCACGAGCTGATCGCGTCGAAGTAGCGGCGGCCGTCACGGTCGTACAGCCACACGCCCGCGCCGCGCGCGACGGGGACGAGCGGCAGGCGCTCGTGATGCTTCATCTGGGTGCAGGGGTGCCAGACCGCGCGCAGGCTGCGCGCGACCCAGTCGTCGGTGGCTGGCGTACTCAAGGCGACTCCGGGGGGTAAAACGGCCGCGCGGCATCGACGGGATGCTGCGCGGCGGGATACGAAACGCGCTGAGATTAGCGTGTTCCGCCGGACGTTGCACTAGCGGTTACAAGTGCCGCAAAGCCTTGTCGGGCGGGAGTTCGACGCAGTTTGTGGGGGCTCGGAACGGAACGCGACGGATCGGGCGAAATGCGCGCAGATGACGACGTTCGAGTGACACCCCCCGACAGAAAAAAATCGCGGGGCGGCGCGCGGTGCGCGGGCGAAAAATCGGGGATCGAAGCGCAATCCGGGCGCGCGGGGCGACGTCGCGACCGAAAGGCGGCGGCGCGGCGGTGGGGGGAACCGGAACGCAATGAGGCAACCGGAACGGCAGGCGGCGCCGCGCGACGGACACGCGCTCAGGAGAAAAGAAAAGGAAGCGAAGCGGGGGAAAAGACGAAAAACGCGTGCGGCGTACGATCCGCCGCGCGTCGGACGTCAGCGCGAAGCCAGTGCGCGCGTATCGGTGTCGCGGGCGGGGGCGTCGCCGTTGTCGGCCGTCTGCGTCGCGTTGTCGTTCCACACGACACGGTCGTTGACCGCATACAGCCGGCATGCGCCCGCGCCTTGCTTCGCGCAGTTGTCGAGCGCGAGCGCCATCGGATCGTCGCCGCCTTCGGCCCACGACCACGCGCCTTCCGACGACACCGCGAACGCGCGGCTCGGATGCTGGTTCAGGAAGCGGCGATAGCCTTCGCGGCCGGCTTCGTCGACGTACGGCACCGCGTTGACCGCATCGATCGACGCATAGCCGGTGGCCTTCGGCTCGTGCGGGTTCGCGACCGCATAGCGCACCGCGGTCGGCAGGTTCAGTTCGGCGAGGAATGCGTGCACGGCCGGCCACCACACGGGCACGCCGTCGCGATCGACGATCAGCCGGTGCGCGTCGTCCTTGTAGCGGCCGAAATCGATGAACTGCGCTTGCGTGCCATGCGACACGTACGCATCGTGCATCTGCGCGACGAGCGCGGGCGTCCACACCGAATCGTTGTCGCCGTACAGCCACAGCGACCGCACGGCCGTATGCGCGCCGTACTGGTCGAACGCGTCGACGAGGTTGCGCTGCCAGCCGTCGCACAGGTCCTGGCGCAGCCCGCCGGAGAAGTTGATGATGCCGCGCACGCCCGCCGCGGCTTCGGTGCCGTAGGCGACCGACACGAGGCCGCCGTGCGACGTGCCGGCGACGACGATGCGCGACGCATCGACGTACGGCTGGCGCGACATGTAGCGCACCGTCGCGTCGACGTCGGCGGCCTGCGCGAGGCCGTTCTTGCCGACGTTGCAGCCTTCCTGCTGGTACGTGCCGCCCGAACCGGCGAAGCCCTGGCGATTCGGCGCGATCACCGCATAGCCGCGGCGCACGAATTCGCGCGCGAACGCGAGCGGCCGGCTGCGCGGCTGCAGATGGAGATCGCCGGTGTTTTTACCGTGGTTGAAGACGACGAGCGGGAACGGGCCGGGGCCGTTCGGCTTGAACAGCGTGGCCTCGAGCGTGACGGCGCCCGACGCGTCGGCCGGAATGCGGAGGATCTGTTCGTTGAGGTCGGCGGCAACCTGCGGCAGGTTCGCGTCGGCGTAGTCGAAGTGCTCGGCATGGGCGAGCGAGCCGCTGGTGCCCGCACCCGTATTGGCGCTCGGCAGCGTACCGGCCTGAGCGGCCGACAGCGCACAGGCCGCCATCCATCCCACCAATACCTTGCTGAACGCCATCCGTAAGCCCTGCCATGCAACATGACCAATTCGAGGTCATCGTAGCCCGACAAAATCGGGTTGTGCAATGCGGGAATAACCCGGCGTCTGACACAGCAACTATTTGTCAGCGTTCACTTACTTCGCCGTCGACATAGCGCCAGAAACCGTGCTCGTCGCGCTCGAAACGGCTCGTCTCGTGCAGCCGGTAGGCGCGTCCGCCGACCTTGTAGCGGGCCACGAATTCGACCTCCGCGTGCCGGTCGTCGAGCGGCGCGTGGCGTTTGACCGCGAGGCCCAGCCAGCGCGGCGCGTCCGGCGCGCTGGGGTCGGTGTCGAGATCGGGCGGGCAGGTGCGCGCGGCCCACGTCGCGCGCAGGTAATCGGTCGCGCCGAGCACGTACGCGCTGTACCGCGAACGCATCAATTCGAGTGCGGTCGGCGCGGCCTCGCCGCCGTCGATGAAGCGGCCGCAGCAGGCCGCATAGCGCGGCGCGGACGTCCTGGCGGGCGCGGGGGACGCGCCGCCGCACGGGCACGCGTCAGGTCGGTTCAAAATCATGCGAAATGTGAATTAACAACGCTGGGTTGTCGGCGCACTCACCAGCTGAGCTCGATGCCGTCGTACTGGAAGAACCGGCCGTTCGCCTGGGACACGTCCGAACCGGATTCGGCGATGACGCGACGCATGCCGGTCACGCTCGTTTCCGGATCGATCGCGGCCTGCGCGCCGCCCATGTCGGTGCGTACCCAGCCGGGATGCAGCGAAATGCACGCGGCATGGCGCGTCTGCAGCGACGCGATGCGCAGCGCGTCGTTCAGCGCGGCCTTGCTCGCGCGGTACAGCCAGCCGGTCGTGCCGGTCGCCTCGGCGATGCTGCCCATCCGGCTCGATACGACCGCCAGCACGCCGCGCGCATCCTCGACGAGCGGCAGCAGGATCGGCAGCAACTGCATCGGCCCGCGCACGTTCGTATGCATCACCGCGTCGAAATCCTCGGCGGTGATCGTCTCGACGCCTTCGGTGCGCGGCCCGTACACGCCCGACACGAGCACGGCCGCGTCGAGCCGCTCGCCGTCGAGCTTCCAGCCGAGCGCCGCGATCTGCTCGGGCTGCGCGATGTCGAGCGCATGCGCCTGGGCGCCGAGCGCGCGCAGCGCGTCGAGCGACGCGGCGTCGCGCGCGGTGGCGATCACGTTCCAGCCGTCGCGCCGGTATTGCCGGACGAATTCGCGGCCGAGGCCGCGCGATGCACCGACGATCAATACGGTTTTCATGCTCGTCGCTCCTTGGGTTGGCGCCGCCGTGGCGGTGCCGGTGTCAGATCAGTTCGATGCGTGCCGCGCCCGCGCGGCAGTCGCCGCCGGGCGGCCGGCGCGCACCTCACGTTACTGCGCGTCGTCACACGGCTTCAGCGTGGCGGCGACCGCCTGCGCGACGCCGTCGAGCCGTGCGGCGTCCGCCGCGACCATGTCGTTGTCCGGCGCGTGCTGGCCGCGCGCGGTCAGCGCCGCCACGCAGCGCTTGTAGGTTGCGTCGAGCGCGTCGAAGTTCGACACGGACATCCCGAGGTTGCGCATCCGGCCGTCGTGCACGCCGTACACGAGCCCGTGCACGGTGAGCGACTGGCCGCGTGCCCATGCGTCGTTGACGATCGTCGTGCGGCACACGTTGACGACCTGTTCGATCGAATTCAGCTCGATCAGGCGGCGATACCTTGCTTCGCCGACCGGCCATTCGTCGAGCAGGGCCGCATGGCGCTCACGCACGTCCTGCACGTGATGCAGCCAGTTGTCCGCGAGGCCGACGCGGCGGTTGTGCAACGCCGCGTTCACGCCCGAGCAGCCGTAGTGGCCGACGACCATGATGTGCTTCACGCGCAGGATGTCGACCGCGAACTGGATCACCGACAGGCAGTTCAGGTCGCTGTGCACGACCACGTTCGCGATGTTGCGGTGCACGAACACTTCACCCGGCGGCAGGCCGATGATCTGGTTCGCCGGCACGCGCGAATCCGAGCAGCCGATCCACAGATATTCCGGTGCCTGCTGGTCGGCGAGCCGGGCGAAGAAATCGGGATCGTCGGCGAGCTGGCGCTTGACCCAGGCATCGTTGTTGTCGAACAGATGTGAAAGCGGATTGTCTTGGGTAGTCATCGGTGTGGATTCCGTTGTCGGAAATCAAGTCGATATCGGATCGGGGTGTGGCCGGCGTCAGGCGGCGCGCTGCGCGTCGCCCGCGCCGTCGTTGCGGCCCGTCGCCCCGAAGCGCGCGGGGTAGCGCACGCAAAAGCGCAGGGTCGCGTCGTACGGATAAAAATCGGGCAGTTCGCCCTGCATCAGCTTGTCCTTGCTCGCCTGCCACAGCGCGGGATCGAAAAAGTCCGCGTGATGCTTCATGAAGACGCTGCGCACGCGCGGGTCGCCGAGCAGGAACGGCCCGTAGGTCTCCGGAAAGATGTCGTGCGGACCGACGGTATACCACGGTTCGCCGGACAGCTCGTCTTCCTCGTTGCGCGGCGGCGGCACGCGCCGCACGTTGCAGTCGGTCAGGTATTCGATCTCGTCGTAGTCGTAGAACACGACGCGGCCGTGGCGCGTGACGCCGAAGTTCTTGTACAGCATGTCGCCGGGGAAGATGTTCGCCTTCATCAGCTCCTTCACCGCGTTGCCGTATTCCTTCACGCCGTGCTCGACGTCCGCGTCGCTGCCGTTCTGCAGGTACAGGTTCAGCGGCGTCATCCGGCGCTCGATGTACAGGTGCTTGATCACGAGCTTGTCGTCCTCGTATTCGAGCAACGACGGCACTTCCTTCTCGAGTTCGCGCACGAGCGCGTGATCGAGCCGCGCGAGCGGCAGCGCGACGCTCGAATACTCGAGCGTGTCGGCCATCCGCCCGAGGCGGTCGTGGCGCTTCACGAGCTGGTACTTCTCCATGATCTGTGCGCGCGTCGTTTCCTTCGGCGGCGGGAAGTGGTCCTTGATGATCTTGAACACGTACGGGAACGACGGCAGCGTGAACACGAGCATCACGAGGCCCTTGATCCCGGGCGCGATGATGAAGCGGTCGCTCGAATGCGACAGGTGGTGCAGCAGGTCGCGGTAGAACAGGTTCTTGCCCTGCTTCTGCAGCCCGACCGACGTGTAGATCTCGGCCTTCGGCTTGCCCGGCATGATCGTGCAGAGGAACTCGACGTACGCGGACGGCACGCCCATGTCGACGAGGAAGTACGAATGCGAGAAGCTGAAGATGATCTGCAGCAGGTCGCGGCGCAGCAGCACGGTGTCGAGCGCGAGCAGGCCCGGGCGCACGTGGCGGATCGGCACCGCGAACGGCAGCACGCGGTCGGCGTTGATGATGCGGCCGATGATGTACGCGCTCTTGTTGCGGAAGAACAGCGACGACAGCACGTGGATCTGGAAATTCGGCGCTGCGTCGAAGTGGCCGAATTCGTCGTCGATCGCCTGCATCACGCAGCCGATGTCGCGCGTGAGATCCTCGAACGCCGGCTCGAGCTGGAAGTTCGTGACGATGCGCTCGAGCGTGACCGCGAGCCCGTCGGTGCCCGGATAGTACGCGCGGTAGGTCGGTTTCGCGGCCGGCTCGTCGTTCTCCAGGTACTCGGTCGAGATCGCCGGGCGCACGAAGATGAAATCGTTGCTGAAATACGAGCGGTGCAGGATCTTGCAGCACACCGAATTGAAGAAGGTCTCCGCGCACTCGGGCTGGCGGTGCGACGTGAGCAGGCCGATGTAGTGCAGCTTGATCTGCTGCCACACTTCGTCGTCGATGTTCTCCGCGTCGTATTCGTCTTCCAGCACCTCCACGCATTCCTTCACGCGCTCGTCGTACGACGTGATCCGCTCGCGTGCGAGCCGCTGCAGCCCGTGCCAGTCGCCGCGCTCGAACAGCGTCTTCGCTTCGACGGCCGCTTCGCGGAAGATCCGGTAATGGCGATCGAAGTATTCGAGCATCGTCTGCGCGACGTCGAAACCGATCTGCGACGACAGCAGTTTGGGGAAGTGATTCATTGCGTGCAGGCTCGTTCGGGAGGGGCTGTAAGCACTCGCCATTTTAGCGCCCAAGTCGGCGTTTCAATGACTTTCGGGGCGACGCGCGAATGGCCGTCAATCGGCGTGTTGCTCGCCGTTCGGCGCCGTTCGGTGCATCTTCGCGTAAAGATACGGGTACGGAACCGATTCTGACACGAACTTTTTTTGGCGGGCCGGCGCCCGCCGGGCACGCGTTTTTCGCGACGGCGATAGAATCGACGCACCGCCCGCCGCGCCCGCCGCCGGCGCGCATTCGCACCGATAACGACGAGACACCCCATCGATGAACGCCCTGGAACACCAACTCGACTACCCCTTCGCCGATACGCTGCCCGCCGCGGGCGACACGTTCGAGGTTGCGCCCGGCGTGCGCTGGCTGCGCATGCCGTTGCCGTTCTCGCTCGATCACATCAATCTCTGGCTGCTGCGCGACGAGATCGACGGGCAGGCTGGCTGGACGGTCGTCGATTGCGGGATCTCGTCGGACGCGATCCGCACGCACTGGGAGCAGATCTTCGACACGCAGCTCGACGGCCTGCCCGTGCTGCGCGTGCTCGTCACGCACTGCCACCCCGATCACTTCGGCCTCGCGAACTGGCTGTGCGAAGGCGGCGACCAAGGCCGCTGGAACGTGCGGCTGTGGATGACGCTCGGCGAATATATGTTCGGCTGCCTGATGGCGGCCGGCAACGGTTCGAACGCGGGCGGCGCGGCCGCCGCCGATCACTTCGCGCGCCACGGGCTGACCGATCCGGCCGCGCTCGACAAGCTGCGCAACCGCCGCAGCTACTACTCGGACCTCGTGCCGGCCGTGCCGCCGCGCTACCGGCGCCTGCGCGAAGGCGACGCGGTGACGATCGGCGCGCGGACGTGGCGCGTCGTCACCGGTTTCGGCCATTCGCCTGAACATTGCGCGCTCCACAGCGAAGCGGACGGCGTGCTGATTTCCGGCGACATGGTGCTGCCGCGCATCTCGACGAACGTGTCGGTGTTCGACCTCGAGCCGGAAGCGAACCCGCTCGCGCTGTACCTCGAATCGCTCGGCCGTTACGAGACGATGGCGCCCGACACGCTCGTGCTGCCGTCGCACGGCAAGCCGTTCCGCGGCGTGCGCACGCGCATCGCGCAACTGCGCGAACACCACGATGCGCGCCTGGCCGAAGTGCGCGTCGCGTGCGCGGAGCAGCCGATGAGCGCGGCCGACATCGTGCCGATCATGTTCCGCCGCCGCGAGCTCGACATCCACCAGATGACGTTCGCGCTTGGCGAGGCGCTCGCGCACCTGAACCTGCTGTGGCTCGCGGGCGAACTCGTGCGCGAGCAGGGCGACGACGGCGTGCTGCGGTTCCGCACCGCCGGCTGAGCACGACGCTGCGTCGCCGTCACGCGACGGGTTCGTAGCGCCACCCGTCGCGCTGCCACTGCATCGTGTGCGTCGGTTCGAGCGCCGCGAGAAACGCGGCGTCGTGCGACGCGACCACGAGCGCGCCCGGGAAGCCGGCCAGCGCCGCTTCGATCGCGCGCACCGATTCGAGATCGAGGTGATTGGTCGGCTCGTCGAGCAGCAGCAGTTGCGCCGGCGTGCCGCGCCACAACGCGCACGCGAGCGCCGCCTTCAGCCGTTCGCCGCCGCTCAGTTGCCGCGCCGGCTGCGTCGCACGCGTCGCGTCGAGCTGCAGCAGCGCGAGACGGCTGCGCAGGTCGCCTTCGGCGAGCGGCGTATCGAGCAGGCCCAACTGGTCGACGATCGAGCGCTCGGCGTCGAGCAGCGCGAGCCGCTGGTCGAGATACGCGGCGCTCACGTGCGTCGTGCAGGTGCCCGAACGCGGCGCCAGCTCGCCCGCGAGCATTCTCAGCAACGTCGACTTGCCGCAGCCGTTCGGGCCCGTCAGCGCGATGCGCACGGGGCCGCTCGCCGACCACGTGATCGCGTCGGCGTCGCCCGCGACGCGCCACGGCAGTTGCGCGCGTTCGAGCGTGAACAGCTGGCGGCGCGCGCTGACCTCGGTGCCCGGCAGCGATACCAGCACCGGCGCGTCGGCTTCGACGCGCGCGGCCGCTTCCTGCACGCGCGCGTCGAGCATCGCCTTGAAGTCGCTCTGATGACGCCGGACGGTCCCCATGATCGCGCGCGCGGCGCCCTTGCGGCTTTGACGCGCCATCGACGACAGGTTGGCTGTCTTCGCGTCGCGCAGCGACGCGGCCGCGTGACGCTGGATCGTGTCGTGTTCCTGTTCCAGCCGGCGCCGTGCGCGCCCGCGCTCGGTGCGCGCATGGTCGAGCGCCGCGTGCGCGGCGTCCTGTTCCGCGTCGCGCTGCGCGCGGTAGCGCGCATAGTTGCCGCCATATGAACGCGCGCCGTGCGGCGTCAGCTCGACGATGCGTTGCACGCCGGCGAGCAGCGCACGGTCGTGGCTGACGATGACGACGCCGCCGCGCCAGCCGTCGAGCGCCGCGCGCAGCCACGCGCGGCCCGGTGCGTCGAGATGGTTGGTCGGTTCGTCGAGCACGAGCAGGCCGGCGCCGGACAGCAGCGCGCCGATCAGCGCGACGCGCGCGAGCTGGCCGCCGCTCAACGCGTGCGCGGGCGTGTCGGCGTGGACGTCGTGCAGGCCGGCCGCGTCGAGCGTCGTGCGCAGCCGCTCCGCGAGATCCCAGCGATCGCCGATCAGCTCGAAGTCGTGCGGCGTTGCGCGCCCGTCCGCGAGACGCGCGAGGGCGCCGAGCGGGGCATCGAGCGCGGTGATCTGCGCGACGGTCCGCGGGGTGGCCATTGCGTCGTCGTCGTGCTGCTGCGCGACGTAGACCACCTGCGCATGCCGCTCGATCGTGCCCGCGCTGGGCGCGCGGCGGCCCGCGATCAGTTGCGCGAGCAGGCTCTTGCCGATGCCGTTGCGGCCGACGATGCCGGTCGGCGTGCGATCGATGGACAGGTCGAGCGAATCGAACAGCGTGACGCCGTCGTCGAAGCGGAAGGAAACGTGATGAAGCGCGACGAGCGCGCCGGTGGGCGTGGCTGCAGCCATAAGCACCTCCAAAAATGCGTGAAGACCTTCGCGCGCGGCGTGCGTGGCACGGGCGGCGAAAACATTTCGGGAAGGCTTAGTTGTTCACTTTGGCTGGCGTCCGGTATGAGGAATAGGCGCGCAGTGTAGCAAGCACGCCGTGCGGGCCGCAAGCGGGCGGCGCGTGCGCCGTCGCTTGCGCGCCACGCACGGTTACTGCACGGCGACCGTCGTGAAGTTCTGCCGTCCGAACGGACTGACGTGATAGCCGCTCACGTTGGTGCGCGTGAGCGCGGCCGCGGTCGGGTAGCCGAGCGGAATCCACAGCGCCTGATCGTGGATGATCTTCTGCGCGCTTTCGTACAGCTTCGCGCGCTTGGCCTGGTCGGCGGTCGCCTTGCCGTCGGCGATCAGCTTGTCGAGCGGCGCATCGCAGAAGCGCGCGAAGTTGATGCCCGACTTCACCGCGTTGCAGCTGAACAGCGGCGACAGGTAGTTGTCCGGATCGCCGTTGTCGCCGGCCCAGCCCATGAACAGCATGTCATGCTGGCCGAGCTTCGCCTGCTTGATCAGCTCGCCCCATTCGATCACCTTGACCTCGGCCTTCACGCCGATCTTCGCGAGGTCGGCCTGCAGCAGTTCGGCGCCGACCTTCGGATTCGGATTCAGCACGCTGCCGGTCGGGCGCGTCCAGATCGTCGTCGAGAAGCCGTTCGGGAAGCCGGCCTGCGCGAGCAGCTGCTTCGCCTTCGCGGGATCGTGCGGGTACGGCGCGATGTCCTTCGCGTAGCTCCACGTGTTCGGCGGATACGGGTTGTTCGCGGCCGTCGCGGTGTTGTCGAACACGACCTTCAGGTAGGTCGCGCGGTCGAACGCGAGGTTCAGCGCCTCGCGTACCTTGTCGTTGTCGAGCGGCTTCTTCTGCGTGTTCAGCGCGACGAACGCGGTCATGAACGCGGGCGTCTGCACGACCTTCAGCGCGCTTTCGCCCTTCGCGGCGAGCACGTCCTGCGGCTTCGGCGACAGCGCGATCTGGCATTCGCCGGCCTTCACCTTCTGCAGGCGCACCGACGGGTCGGGCGTGATCGCATAGATCAGCCGGTCGACCTTCGGCTTCGGGCCCCAGTACGTCGGGTTCGCGTCGTAGCGGATCAGCGCGTCCTTCGTATAGCTCTTCAGCACGAACGGGCCGGTGCCGACCGGCTTCGCGTTCAGGTCGGCCTGCTTGCCGGCCTTCAGCAACTGGTCCGCATATTCGGCCGAGTAGATCGACGCGAAGCCCATCGTCAGGATCGGCACGAAGGTCGCGTTCGGCTCGTTCAGCACGAATTTCACCGTGCTGTCGTCGACCTTCGTGACCGACTTCACGAGCTTCACGAGGCCCATCGACTGCGCGTGCGGGAAGCCGCTCGCGCCGGCGACCTTGTGCCACGGGTTCGCA
Organism: Burkholderia sp. 9775_39; assembly: GCF_015712225.1. NCBI lineage: Bacteria > Pseudomonadati > Pseudomonadota > Betaproteobacteria > Burkholderiales > Burkholderiaceae > Burkholderia > Burkholderia sp. 9775_39. The sequence goes on from NZ_JACCQC010000031.1 coordinate 82,576, forward strand.
TCGTCGAGCATCCGCGTGAACGTGAACACGACGTCGTCCGCATCGAGCGCGCGGCTCGGCTTGAAATAGTCGGTGGTCTGGAACGCGACGTTCGGGCGCAGGTGGAACGTGTACGTGAGGCCGTCGGCGCTGGCCTCCCATTTGTCGGCGAGCGCGGGCACGACCTTTTTCGCGGCCTCGTCGTAGGACACGAGCGTGTTGAAGATCACGTCGGCCGATGCATTGGTCGTGACGAGCGAGTTGTACTGCACGACGTCGAAGCCGTCCGGGCTCGATTCCGTGCAAACGGTGAGCGGCTTGGCGGCGGCGAGGCCGGGGGCGGCAAGGGCGGCGGCGATGGCGGCCGCGGCGAACAGCTTGACGTGCATAGGATCTCCCACGTGGCTTGTGTTTTTCGCTGGATGATGGAGGCAGGCGCGGCCTGGAAGCGGCAGGGCCGGCGCGGCTGGCGAATAGCATACCGTCAAAGCGCGCGACGCGTGAAAAAAGGCGCCGGAACGCGGCGAATTGGCCGAAAAACGGCTGCGTTCGCGACGGAACGGGTGTTGATGCGGCGAAAGGTGCGGTGGAGGCGGCGGGCGGGGC
>NZ_JACCQC010000032.1:0-82649 GCF_015712225.1 Burkholderia sp. 9775_39
TCGACGAGGCGATCCGGATGTCGAACAGCACCGACTACGCGCTGTCGTCGTCGGTGTGCACGAACCGCTTCGACCACATCACGCGCTTCATCACCGAGCTGGAAGTCGGCAGCGTGAACGTGCGCGAAGTGCCCGGCTATCGGCTCGAACTGACGCCGTTCGGCGGCGTGAAGGATTCGGGGCTCGGCTACAAGGAGGGCGTGCAGGAGGCGATGAAGAGCTTCACGAACGTGAAGACGTATTCGCTGCCGTGGTGAACGCGGCGGGGAAGGGCGCGGCGCGCCCTCCCGTCGCCGGCGGCGTTACTGATAGAAGTTGAGCGTGACCATCGCCGAACGGCCCGGCGCCCACGTCGCGTAGATCGGATACGCGCTCGCGTAATACTGCTTGTCGAACAGGTTCTGCACGTTCAGTTGAACGTCCATCGTCTTGTTCACGCGCCACGTCGCGGCCGCGTCGAAGCGTGCATAGCCGGGCGTCCACTTCTTCACGGTCGGCGATACCGATGCATAGGTCTTGCTCATCACCGTCGCACCCGCGCCGAGCGTGAGCTTCGGCATCACGTCGTAGCTGGTCCACAGCGTGAAGTTGTGCTTCGGCACCATCACCATCGGCAGGCCCGATGCGCCCGGGCTGCCGGGGCCCGCGTCGGTCGTGATCGCGTTCAGGTACGAATAGCCGCCGAACACGTGCCACTTCTGCGTCAGGTTGCCCGCGAAGCCGAATTCGAAACCGCGCACGCGCTGCTTGCCCGCGTTGACCGTGTGACCGAGGCCGTCGCTGACGCGCGCGTTGGTCTTTTCGGTCTGGAACAGCGCGGACGTCAGCGACAGCTGATCCTGCAGCACGTCCCACTTCGCACCGATCTCGATGTTGCGCGCGCGTTCGGGCGCGAGATCCTGGTTGGTCGCGGTGATCTGGTCGGTGCCGCCGCCGAGGCCGCCGTTCGAGCCCGGCGGGTTCGACGACGTGCCGTACGACGCGTACAGGCTCACGTTGGTCACCGGCTTGAACACGAGGCCGAACTGGTAGCTGAACAGGTTCGACGTGTTCGACAGGTCGGCGACGCCGGCCTGCTTGCCGGTCGTGTCGTAGCGGTCGAAGCGCAGCCCCGTGTTGAACTGCCAGCGCTCGGACAGCTTCACCGTGTCGAAGATGTACGCGGAGACCGTATCGGTGCGCGTGTTCGTCGTCGCGCCGGGGAAGCCCTTGTCGCCGTTCAGTACGATGCTGCCGGTCCACGGCATGTTCGGGTTCCAGCCGCCGGCGAGCGGCGTGCAGTTACCGACCACCGCGCACGGGCTGTTCGAGCGGATGTTGTTGCCGGCCGAATCCGACACGAGATAGCCCTCGTAACGTGCCTGCTCGTGGCTGAACTCGACGCCGGCCGTCATCGTGTGCTTCATCCCGAACAGGCTCGCGCTGCCCGTCACTTCGGTCTGGTTCGAGAAACCGTTCAGCGCGTACTTGCCGCTCTTCGCCTGCAGCCCGAGCATGTTCGGGTTCGACGCGAGGATCTGCGGATTCGTCGCCACGTAATCGAGCGTCGAGCGGCCGAACATCGTCGTGTTCTTCAGCTTCCACGTGTCATTGAGCTTGTGCTCGACGCGAATTTCGCCGGTATCGGTCTGCCCGTAGCGGTAGTCGCGCGTGTTGAGCCCGAAGAACTGCCCGCGATCGGTCGGCACCGGCGTGCCGCCCGATGCGCGGAACGGCACGCTGAAGTCCGGCATGTCGTAGGAGTTCATGTGGTAGTAGCTGACCGTGACCGTGGTCGGCGTGTTCAGCCCGAACACGATCGACGGCGCGACGCCCCAGCGCTTGTTGTACACGTCGTTGCGGCCGGCCTGGTTCGCGTCGTGGCCCATCACGTTCAGGCGCACGGCCGTCGTGTCGTTGATCTTGCGGTTCGCGTCGACCGTCGCGCGCTTGTAGCCGTCGGTGCCGAAGCCGATGCTGCTGTTGATGAAGTTGTCGTTCTGCGGTGTCTTCGTGACGATGTCGATGCTGCCGCCCACCGAGCCGCGGCCCGCGTAGACCGAATCGGGGCCCTTGATCACGCTGATCTGCTCGACCGCGAACGTCTCGCGGTTCTGCAGGCCGGAGTCGCGCATGCCGTCGACGAAGATCGAGTTGCGCGATTCGAAGCCGCGGATCACCGGACGGTCGGCCGACGGGTTCGCCGCCGCATCGCCGCCGAGGAACGTGATGCCCGGCACCGAGCGCAGCGCGTCCGCGAAGGACGTGACGTTCTTCTCCTTGATCAACTGCTCGGGGATCACCGTGACCGAGCGCGGCGTATCGAGCAGCGGCGCGGTGAACTTGTACGACGGCGAGCGTTTCACCTGCATGTCCGACAGCGCGGACGACTGCACGGCAATCGTCGGCAGCGTCGCCGGGACGTCGGCGGCAGGAGCGGAAGCGGGAGCGGTTTCGGCGGAGGCGAGCAGCGGCGTCAGGAACACGGAGCAGGTCAGTGCCGATACGAGGGTGCGAGGCCTCGTCTTGAACTGGGCGGGCATATCGGGAAGCAGCGGAAGGTTCGGTGATCGGACGCGTTTTTCTCGATGCCGGCGGGGCGTGCCCGAAACATCGGAAAATGTCAATGTAAATGCGTATGATTCGCGTTTGCGGTCGCAATTCTACGGATTAGTGTCAAATCTGTAAACGATTGAATGGTTTTTGTACTAATTCAGTCGGGCTTTCGTGGGGGCGCGATCGCCTTTGCGTCGCGTGCAACACCGCTTTCCATGACAGGGCCGCCGCGCGGCGGCGGCGACTCGCTACACTGCCGTACCGGTTGAGGGGCCCCGGCAGTCAGGCCCCCAGGCAAGGAGACAGGACACGATGGACACCCCACGCGCAGCAGTCGTCACATACCGCGGCAATGCGATCGAGAACACGTACGTCGCCCATGTGGCGGTCGTCGATGCACGCGGCAGGCTGCTGTCCCGGTTCGGCGATCCGTTCCGGATCACGCTCGCGCGGTCGGCGGCCAAGCCGGCCCAGGCGCTGTCGGTGATCGAGACGGGCGCGCCGGAACGCTTCGGCTTCGACGACGCGGACATCGCGCTGATGTGTGCGTCGCACAGCAGCGAGGACCGTCACATCGCGCGCACGCGCGCGATGCTCGAGAAGGTCGCCGCGCACGAAGCGGATTTGCGCTGCGGCGGCCATCCGCCGCTGTCCGACGCGGTGTACCGGTCGTGGATCAAGCGCGACTACACGCCGACCGGCGTGTGCAGCAACTGTTCCGGCAAGCATGTCGGGATGCTGGCCGGCGCGCAGGCGATCGGCGCGGCGATCGCCGATTACCATCTGCCCGACCATCCGATGCAGGTGCGCGTGAAGCACGTGGTGGCCGATGCGTGCGGCTTGCGCGACGACGAGGTCGACTGGGCGATCGATGGCTGCAACCTGCCGACGCCGGCGTTCTCGCTGGATCGCCTCGCGCGCCTTTATGCGTCGCTGGCCGACGGTGCGGACGCGGTGGAAGCCGGCGGCGCGGTTACCGATCGCGTTCGCGCGCTGGCGCGCATTCATCGTTCGATGACCGCGTATCCGGAACTGGTGGCGGGCGAAGGGCGCTATTGCACGGTGCTGATGAACGCGTTCGGCGGGCAGGTGGTCGGCAAGCTCGGCGCGGATGCATGCTACGGGATCGGCGTGCGTGCGTCGGAACGCACGCGGGAACTCGGTGCGGAGGGCGCGCTCGGCATTTCGGTGAAGATCGAGGACGGCAATCTCGACGTGCTGTATATGGTCGTCAGCGAAATCCTCGAGCGGCTGCGGATCGGCACCGCCGAGCAGCGCGCGCAACTGGCCGGCTTCCACCGGCCGCGGATGCTCAACACGCAGGGCGTCGAGTTCGGGCACGCGACGTTCCCGTTCGAATTGCAGGCGGCCTGAACGCCGTTACCGAGCCGATGCCGCCGGCCTGTGATCCGGGCCGCGCGTCGGCGCGCACTATGCGCGTAGGTCGCGAATCTTCGCCAGTTCCCGCTCCGACAGCTCGCCGATCTGCGCGAGATGTTCCGCGAGAAAATCCTTCAGCACGCGCAGCTTCGCCGAGCTGCGCCGGTTCGCCAGATACGCGATGTAGATGAATTCGCCGGTCAGCCGGTTCTGCAGCCGGTAGCGCGGCAGCACGGCTTCGAGCTGGCCGCTCGCGAGCAGGTCGCGCACCAGCCAGATCTCGAATTCCGCGATGCCGAGCCCCGCGCAGGTCGCATCCAGCAGCAATTCCGAATGGTCGGTGACGAGATTGCCGGCCGGCAGCACGCTGTGGTGCGCGTCGCCGCTCACGAGATCCCAGCGCGGATCGCCTTCCGGGTGCACGTAGCGCAGGCAGTTGTGATGCTTGAGGTCGTCCGGCGTCGCCGGGCGCCCGCAGCGGTCGAGGTAGCCGGGCGTCGCGCACAGGATGCTGTCGTTGCGCGACAACCGGTGGACGACGAGGTTATCCAGGTAGTTCTCGCCTTCGTGGATGTCGAGGTCGAAGCCGCCGGCCACGAGGTCGTTGTGGTTGTCGGTGAGCCGCACGTCGAGCTGGATGGTCGGATAGCGCGCCAGGAACGGCGCGATCAGCGGCGCCAGATGACGTCGCCCGAACGCGACCGGCGCGGTGAGCTTCAGCGGGCCGCTCGGCCGCGCATTCAGCTCGGCGACGACGCGCAGCGTGTCGTCGAGATCGGCGATCAGCGTGACTGCGCGCTCCAGGTAGATGTGGCCGGCCTCGGTGAGCGTCACGCTGTGCGTCGAGCGGTGCAGCAGCGCGACGCCGAGCGCTTCCTCGATCGCCGTCACCTTGCGCGCGACGGTCGACGTCGACACGTGCATCTCCTTCGCGACCGCCGAAAAACTCCCCGTTTCGACCACGCGCACGAACGCGCGCATCGCGCCCAGGTGATCGATGCCGGTTTCCCTCGCGCCTGTTTTCATTCGATTCTCGCTGTTGCGTCCCACGCAAAACCGCTTTCGATAATACAGAAGCGAGGTTGTTTTTGCAAAGGCATAGAATGCGAACCCGTCGCGTCGGGAAGCGGCGCACGACGAGCGGCACGAGACATTCAGGAGGGCACGATGGCAGAAAACGGCTTCCGCGTCGAAGCGGATCTTTTAGGGAAACGAAGTATTCCGGATGCCGCCTACTACGGCGTCCACACGCTGCGCGCGAAAGAGAATTTCGACATTTCGGGCCGCACCATTGCGTCGCTGCCGTACCTCGTGATGGCGCTCGCGGCCGTGAAGGAAGCGGCGGCCGACGCCAACTGCGAACTCGGGCTGCTGCCGCGGCCGTACCGCGATGCGATCGCCGCCGCGTGCGTCGAGATCCGCGAAGGGCGGCTGCACGACCAGTTCGTCGTCGACGTGATCCAGGGCGGCGCCGGCACGTCGACCAACATGAACGCGAACGAGGTGATCTGCAACCGCGCGCTCGAAATCATGGGACACGCGCGCGGGCAGTACGAATACCTGCATCCGAACGAACACGTCAATCTCGCGCAGAGCACCAACGACGTCTATCCGACCGCGATCCGGATCGCGACGTGCTTCGCGGTCGAGCATCTGCTCGAAGCGATGGCGCGGCTGCGCGATGCGTTCGCGGAGCGCGCCGACGCATTCGCCGGCTTGCTGAAGCTCGGCCGCACGCAGTTGCAGGACGCGGTGCCGATGACGCTCGGCCAGGAGTTCTCGACCTACGCGGTGATGCTGACGGAGGACATCGCGCGGCTGCAGGAGGCCGGCTGGCTGATTCGCGAGATCAACCTCGGCGCGACCGCGATCGGCACGGGCATCACCGCGCATCCGGAGTATGCGGAGAAGGCGCTGGCCGCGCTGCGGCGCATCACCGGGCTCGACCTGAGCACCGCGCCGAACCTGATCGAGGCGACGCAGGATTGCGGCGCGTTCGTCCAGGTGTCGGGCGTGCTCAAGCGGATCGCCGTCAAGCTGTCGAAGATCTGCAACGACCTGCGGCTGCTGTCGAGCGGCCCGCGCGCGGGCTTCGGCGAGATCAACCTGCCGCCGGTGCAGGCCGGTTCGTCGATCATGCCCGGCAAGGTGAATCCGGTGATCCCGGAAGTCGTCAACCAGGTCGCGTTCGAGGTGTTCGGCAACGACCTGACCATCACCTTCGCGGCCGAGGCCGGCCAGCTTCAGCTCAACGCGTTCGAACCGGTGATCGCGAGCGCGCTGTTCCGCAGCTTCAGCCACCTGACGGCCGCCTGCACGACGCTCGCGCAGCGCTGCGTGAGCGGCATCACCGCGAACCCCGAGCGGCTGCGCGAAACGATGGAGCGCTCGGTCGCGCTCGCGACCGCGCTGAATCCGTACATCGGCTACAAGCGCGCGACCGCCGTGGCCGCCGAAGCGCATGCGACCGGCAAATCGATCCGCGAGGTCGTGCTGGCCCGCGAGCTGATGACCGCTGCGCAACTCGACGAAGCGCTGCAACCGGAAGCGCTGATCCGGCCGCGGGCGCGCTGACGCCGGCCGGTTCGCGACCGTACCGAAAGCGCCCCCGAAGCGGGGCGCGACACATCAACAAACGACGGAGACTCACGATGAAACACACCAGCGAACGCCCGGCCGGCCCGGCCGGCGGCGCGGATGCCGCTCATGCCGATCCCGATGCGATGTTCGCGTCGCACGAAGCCGGCTATGCGAAGCAGTTGAAGCCGCGGCACGTGCAGATGATCGCGATGGGCGGTGCGATCGGCACCGGCCTCTTTCTCGGCGCGGGCGGGCGCCTGCAAAGCGCGGGGCCCGCGCTCGCGCTCGTCTATCTCGTGTGCGGCGTGTTCGCGTTCCTGATCATGCGTGCGCTCGGCGAGCTGGTGATGCACCGGCCGACCAGCGGCAGCTTCGTGTCGTACGCACGGGAGTTCATGGGCGAGCGGGCGTCGTTCGTCGCGGGCTGGATGTACTACCTGAACTGGGCGACGACCGGCATCGTCGACATCACCGCGGTCGCGATCTACATGAAGTACTGGGCCGTCTTCACCGACGTGCCGCAATGGGTGTTCGCGCTCGGCGCGCTCGGGATCGTGTCGGTGATGAACATGATCGGCGTGAAGGTGTTCGGCGAGATGGAGTTCTGGTTCTCGCTCGTCAAGGTCGGCACGCTCGCGGTGTTTCTCGCGGTCGGCGCGGTGTTTCTCGCGAGCGGCCATCCGGTGGCGGGGCAGATGCCGGGGCTGCATGTCATCGCGGATCACGGCGGGATCTTCCCGCATGGGATCCTGCCGGCCGTGCTGATCGTGCAGGGTGTCGTGTTCGCATACGCGAGCATCGAGCTCGTCGGCGTCGCCGCGGGCGAGACGGCCGATGCGCGCAAGGTGCTGCCGAAGGCGATCAACAGCGTGATGTGGCGCATCGCGCTGTTCTATGTCGGCTCGGTCGTGCTGCTGACGATGCTGCTGCCGTGGACCGCGTACAGCGCGCACGAAAGCCCGTTCGTCACGTTCTTCAGCAAGCTCGGCGTGCCGTACGTCGGCACGGTGATGAACGTCGTGGTGCTGACGGCCGCGCTGTCGAGCCTGAATTCCGGCCTCTATTCGACGGGCCGCGTGCTGCGCTCGCTCGCGATGGGCGGCTCGGCGCCGCGTTTCGTGTCGCGGATGAACGCGCGCGGCGTGCCGTACGGCGGGATCCTGATCACGGTGGCGATCAACGCGATCGGCGTGCCGCTGAACTACATCGTGCCGGCCCAGGCGTTCGAGATCGTGCTGAACATGGCGTCGCTCGGGATCATCACGACGTGGGGCTTCATCGTGATGTGCCAGATCCTGTTCCGCCGCGCGGTCGATCGCGGCGAGATGAAGGCCGTGTCGTTCCGGATGCCGGGCGCGCCGTTCACGTCGTGGCTCACGCTCGCTTTCCTCGTCGGCGTGCTGGTGCTGATGGCGTTCGACTATCCGGGCGGCACGTGGACCATCGCGACGATTCCTGTCGTCGTGCTCGCGCTGGTGATCGGCTGGAAGCTGGCGAAACGTGGCGCCGAGCGCGAGCGGGCGGCGGCGATGCCGGCATCCGTGCGTGCCGTTGCGGATCCTGCGCGGAACGCGTGACGCGCGCGTGACGTCATGCACCGGGGGCGCCGGTCCGTTCGCGGGCGGGCGCCCCCGGTGGCGTTGGGTTCGAGTCAGTTCAACCCGGTGCGCTCGCCGACCCATCGGCCGAAATCGCCGGCCATCTCCGCGGTCAGCTCGTGCCCGGCCGCATACAGCCGCGTGTCGTGCGCGACGCCGAGCGCCGCGAGTGTCGCGTCGGCCTTGTCCGCCCACGAGACGGGCAGCTTGTCGTCGAAGCGGCCATGCATGATCAGCGCGTGAAGCGGGCGCAGCGCGTCGCGCGGCGCGATCAGCGGATCGATTTCCGGCAGGATGCGCCCGCACAGCACGGCGAACGCACTCACATCGCCCGGCGACGTGAGGCCGACGCTCGCGCTCATGATGCCGCCCTGGCTGAAGCCGGCGATCACGGTCGGCAAAGCCGGTGCCGCGCCATCCTGCTTGCGCAATGCATGCAGCAGCGTGATCAGTTGCACGCGGCTCTCGTCCGCGCGCGCCGCATCGATTTCAGGGCCGTTCGGGCCGAAACGCACCGGAAACCACGCATGCTGACTGGGCCCGAACGTGAGCGGGCCGCGCAGGAACGCGATTTCGATGCGCGAATCGATCACGTCGGCCACGTTCAGCAGGTTGGTTTCGTTGCCGCCGACGCCGTGCAGCAGCAACAGGCGCGCGGCGGGGCGGCCAGCGGCCGGGCGCAGCCGGTACTGCAGGCCGGAATCGGGATCGGTGGTCAGCGGCAGGGCGTCGGTCATCGCGTGGGTCCGGAAAGAGGTCGATGCGACAGTCTAGAGCGGGCGGATCGGCAGGGGAATCGCCGGGGCGGGATTGATTGTTTCCTGGGCGGAATGAATCGGGGCACCGTTCGTTGCGGGAACGGATCGCGATGTCACGCGGCCAGGCATGGCCGGACGGCCCGGATATACGCCGACGACAGGCCAAGTGGACGACTCGTCATTCTCACGTACAGTTGATAAAATAGATACATTCTGTAGATACGTGAGGATGGAGCGATGGATACTGCAAAGCTCTTCAAGCATGGCGGCTCGCAGGCTGTCCGGCTACCGAAGGATTTCCGCTTCGATACGGCCGAGGTTCGCATCCGCCGCCACGGGGCGGCCGTCATTCTCGAGCCGATGCCGCAAGACTGGGCTTGGCTGGCACCGCTGATCGGTCCGGTGGACGCCGATTTCGAGGCTGCAGCGACCACACAGCCGTCCGCTCAGGAGCGCTCGGGCCTGGACGTGTTCGAATGAAGTTCCTGCTGGATACCAACGCGGTGATCGCCATTCTCAAAGGCGAGCCGGCGATACTGGCCCGTTTGCATGCCTGGCACCCGGCCGATTTCGGGATTCCCGCGATCGTCGCGCACGCGCTTTACTACGGCGCGTACAAGAGCCAGCGAGCGGCGGCGAACGTCGCGCGTGTCGAGGCGTTGCAGTTCGAGGTCGTATCGCTCGACACCGAGGATGCACAGCATGCGGGTGAAATTCGCGCGCACCTGATCGCGGCCGGCACGCCGATTGGTCCATACGACGCGTTGATCGCAGGGCAGGCGCGCGCGCGGCAACTGGTGCTGGTCACGCACAACGTCCGCGAATTCGAGCGCGTTCCGCGGCTGCAATTCGAAGACTGGCTAGCCGAACCGAGGGCAGACTGAACGGTAGGTCATGCAAGATCGACATTAACGAACCTGCCCGACAAACCCCGCGTAGAGCATAAAAAGGTGTCAGAAAAAGACGACCCGCCGATAATACGCAAACGTTTTTCCGGCATTCAATAGAACGGATTTTGCGGAGCATGAATAAAACAATGAATATCCGCTATTCGTGCGATTCGTCGAACGCCGCATCCATACGGGGTATGGCGGCGGAAAGTTAACGGCAAGCCGACCAAAAACTTTAGGCTTTTCCCCGCGCAATTATTCATTTCATTTTTCTCAATGACCGATTGATTTTCGGTCATCGGACAGTCATACACCATCCCCGATAATTCGGCGCTCATATTCTTTCAATAGACCAGAGGGCGATCGAACCCGGATCGCTGCGGGGAGCTGTACTCATGACCATCCGTCATCGCATTACGCTGCTAGTCGTCCTGACGTTCTTCGCGCTGTCCGCGATCGGCGCTTATGCCGTGTACCAGACGCGCAAGAGCGCATCCGAGGTGCGTCAGGTCACCCAGGGAATCGTGCCGAGCGCGCTCGCGTCGGCGGATCTCGTCGCCGATGTGAAGAACATCCAGATCGCGACGATGACGCTCGTCTACGCGCCCGACGCGAACACCGCCGCCCAGGCGCGCGACGAGCTGAAGGCGAAGCAGGCCGCGCTGCGCGCCGCACTCGACGCGCAGGCGAAATCGGCGGTCGGCCGCGCGCAGGAAGGGCTCGTCGCGCAGGCGAAGGACAGCGCCACGAACTATTTCGCGGCGATCGACGACACCGTGAAGATGAAGACGGACGGCAAGGCCGAGATGGCGCAGGCCTACCTGTTCGCGAACGTCGCGCAGTATCGCGATGAGCTCGAAAGCATCGTCGACACGCTGCGCGTCGAGAAGAACCGCCAGAAGGACGACGCGATCGGCGCGCTGAACGGGATGCTCGCGACCACGGCGACCGCGATCGCGGGCGTCGCCGGCACGGTGATCGTGCTGCTGACCGCGCTCGGCTTCGTGCTGTATCGCCAGATCACGCGCCCGTTGATCGGGATGCAGACGGCGATGAGCGAGATCGCGACGAGCCAGGATTTCACGCGCCGCGTGCCGGTGGGCCGGATGGACGAAATCGGCCACTCGATCGTCGCGTTCAACGGGATGATCGAGAAGATCCAGGAGAACGCTGCGCAACTGAAGCAGAAGACGGCCGACATCCAGGCGATGCTGCAGAACATGCAGCAGGGCATCCTGACCGTCGTCGAAGGCGGCGTCGTGCATGCGGAGTATTCGGCGTACCTCGAAACCATCTTCGAGACGAACGACATTGCCGGCCGCGACCTGATGGCGCTCGTGTTCGACGATTCGGCGATCGGCGCCGACGCGCGCTCGCAGGTCGACGCGGCCGTGCACGCATGCCTTGGCGAAGACAGCATGAACTTCGCGTTCAACGAGCACCTGCTCGTCAACGAGGTCGCGAAGCGGATGCCGGACGGCCGCGAGAAGTGGCTCGACCTGAGCTGGTCGGCGATCACCGACGAGACCGACACGGTCGTGCGCCTGATGCTGTGCGTGCGCGACGTGACCGAGATCCGCGAGCTGACCGCGCAGGCCGGCGAGCAACAGCGTCGCCTGGAGATGATCGGCGAGATCCTGTCGATCAGCCAGGACAAGTTCCACGACTTCGTGCACAGCGCGAAGGGCTTCCTCAGCGAGAACGAGCGGATGATCCGCCAGCACGAGCGCGCCGATCACTCGATCGTCGCCGCGCTGTTCCGCAACATGCACACGATCAAGGGCAATGCGCGCACGTACAGCCTGCAGCATCTGACGAACATCGTCCACGAAGCGGAGCAGGCGTACGAATCGCTGCGCCGCGCGGACAGCGGCCCCGAGTGGAACCGCGACGCGCTGATGGAGGATCTGGCGCGCGTACGTGAAGCCGTCGACCACTACGCGACGATCAACGCGGTCACGCTCGGCCGCAGCGGCGAACCGGCGCAGCATGGCGCCGACTACCTGATGGTCGAGCGTGCGCACATCAGCGAGAGCCTGCGCGTGCTCGACGGCGCCGATCCGGCGAACGCGTCCGACTGGCACGCGGCGCGCGATGCGGTGCGGCGCATGCTGAGCCAGCTCGGCACGCAAGGGATCGGCGACGCGCTCGGCGGCGTGATCGAGTCGCTGCCGTCGCTCGCGGCCGAGCTCGGCAAGCCGGCGCCCGTCGTGCATATCGACAGTCACGGCCAGCGCGTGCGCAGCGAGATCGTCGTGACGCTGAAGAACGTGTTCATGCACCTGCTGCGCAATGCGATCGACCACGGGATCGAATCGTCCGACGAGCGGCGCGCGGCCGGCAAGGCGGCGTCCGGCACGATCGACATCGCGGTCGGCGTGGGCGGCGGTGAGCTGTGGTTCGTGCTCGGCGACGACGGCCGCGGCCTCGCGCTCGACCGGATTCGCGGCATCGCGCGCGAGCGCGGCTGGATCGATGCCGACAGCGAAGCGGCGCTGTCCGACGAGGAGGTCGCCGAGCTGATCTTCCGGCCGGGCTTCTCGACCGCGCAGACGGTGACCGAAGTATCGGGGCGCGGCGTCGGCATGGACGCGGTGCGCAATTTCCTGAAGCGCGACGGCGGCGATATCGCGCTGCGCTTCACCGACGATCGCGTCGGGGCGCCGTATCGCGCGTTCGAGACGATCGTGTCGCTGCCGGCGCGCTTCGCGGCGGACGGTGCCGCGCACGCGCAGCGGGCGCGCATCGCGGATATCGGCGCAGCGGAGTGACGGCGTGATCGAGCAGGCGTGGATGATTCAGGTGGCCGCCGCGCTGGCGGGCGGCGTGGTCGTCGCGGTGGCGGCGGCGGTCGTGTTGCGCGTGACGCGCAGGCGGCTCGTCGCGGCGTTCACGCGCGAGGCCGATGCGTTGCGCGACGCGCTCGATGCAGCCGGCGCACGCGCCGATGAAGCGGCGTCGGTGCATGCGGAAGCCGCCGACGCATGGGCGCAACGCGAGGCGCAACTGGCGGAGGCGCTGACGCGCGAGACCGCCGCGCACGGCGCGCAGCGCGACGCGTTGCAGGCGCTGTCGGCCGACCGCGCGGCGCTCGCGCAGCACGCGCTGAAGATCGCCGACGAAGCCGCGCGCCTGCGCGGGCTCGCCGGCACGTTCGAGCGCTGGCACGAGCAGATGATCTCGCTGACCACGCAGAACCAGGACATGCGCACGAAGAACCAGGAACTGTCCGCGATCGTCGCGCACGTATCGATCGTGTCGCTGAACGCGTCGATCGAGGCCGCGCGCGCGGGCACGGCCGGGCGCGGCTTCTCGATCGTCGCGAGCGAGGTGCGCGGGCTGGCCGCGCGCTCGCAGCAACTGTCGAACAGCTATCGCGACAGCCTGAACCGCAACGATCTCGTGACGGCCGCGACGTTCCAGGACATCCAGGCCGGCGGCAAGATGATCACGGCCGCGCTCGCGACCGTCGAGACGCTGGCCGGGCAACTGCACGCGCGAATCGAAGGAGAAGCCGCGTGATCAGTGCGCAGGCGAGGGCCGGTTTCGAACGGATCTTTTTCGATGCCGCGCGCACGCGGCTCGCGGCCGGCGGCGCGTGCGAGATCCGGCCGGCCGCCGGTCACGACCCCGACGCGCCCGATCGCGTGCTCGCGAAATCGCGATCGAAGCCGAAGGTGCCCGAACACGTGGCCGTGCTGACGATCTCGGCGCTGCATTTCCGCCTGCTGCTCGCGCTGCGCTTCAGCGACGACGACGCGACGCGCCGCCATTTCGCCGGCACGGCTGCGGGCACGAGCAGCCAGCGGCCGTTGACCGAAGCGTTCATGGAGGTCGCGAATCTGTGTTGCGGCGCGATCAACCAGGCGCTGACCGCGCCGTTTCCCGATCTCGGGATGTCGACGCCTTACCTGCTGAGCGGCGCGAGCATCGACTACATGCGTGCGCTCGCGCCCGATTACGTGGCTGCGTACGACCTGACGCTCGACGGCGACGTGCGGGTCGGCGCGACGCTGTGCGTGTGCGCGAACGCGCCGGTCGATTTCCATGTGCCGGAAACGGCCACGGTGGAAACCGGCGGCGAGCTCGAACTGTTCTGACCGACCATCAGGAACCCGTGAGATGACCGAAGACCAACCCGTCAGCAAGGTGCTCGTGCTCGACGACAGCCGCGTGCACGCCGACGCGATCAAGCGTTTCTGCGACGAGCACAACCTGGTCGGCCTGACCGTGCGGCGCAGCCGGCTGCTGAAGGTGCTGCGCTCGAACATCGATCTCGGCGCGATCCTGCTGGCCGAGGATTACGGCGGCTCGCCGGTCGAGAGCGCGATCATCGCGACGCAGATCGACGCGCTGCGGCCCGAGCTGCCGATCATCCTGCGCCGCGAATCGCTCGCGTCACGCGACGGGCTGCCCGATGCGCTGGCGCGCGTCGCATGCGCGGCCTACGTCGCCGATGACATGACGCCGCTCGAGCGCGCGATCGACGAATACCTGTTCGGCCGCGACTACCCGAACGCGCTGGTGCGCGGCATCTCGGAGATCACCGAGGCGCGCCTCGACAGCCTGTTCCCGGGCATGACGATCGAGCACGACACGCCGTGCATCGTGCGCGACCAGATCATCTTCGGCGAGGTGTTCAGCCTGATCGCGCTCGAAAGCGCGTGGTGCCGCGGCTACATGCTGCTGCAGACGAGCGAGCAGCCGCTGCTCGACATGCTCGGCGGCACGCGCGACGGCGGCCGCGCGCCGGATTTTCGCGACGTGAACAGCGTGCTCGGCGAACTGACCAACCTCGTGTGGGGCGCGTTCAAGAACCGCTATCTCGGCGACGCCGAGGCGCTGGCGCGCCATCCGGTGCAGGTGCCGCTCGTCGTCAATCACAAGCAGAAGTTCATCTCGTTCGGCGGCGACTGCCCGCAGCTCTGTTTCAAGTACCGGATGACCGATCCGGCATCGGGGCGTTCGGTCCGTCTCGACCAGCGTTTCGTGTTCAGCCTCAGCTGGTCGCCGGAAGATTTCCGCGAATCGGTGCAGGACGTCGGGCCGATGGTCGAATCGGGTGAACTCGAACTGTTTTGAAGTCAGCAACAACGAAAGGGGAATACGACATGGCAAAGATTCTGGTGGTCGACGATTCGGGCACGGTGCGCGACGAAGTGGCCGGCTTCCTGCGCAATCACGGGCTGGACGTCGCGACGGCCGTCGACGGCAAGGACGGGCTGGCGAAGCTCAAGGCGACGCCCGGCGTGCGCCTCGTGATCAGCGACGTGAACATGCCGAACATGGACGGCCTGACGATGGTCGAGAAGATTCGCGGCGAACTGGCGAACACGGCGGTCAACGTCGTGATGCTGACGACCGAAAGCAGCCCGGCGATGAAGGAGCGCGGCAAGGCCGCCGGCGTGAAGGGCTGGATCGTGAAGCCGTTCAAGGGCGATGCGGTGCTCGACGCGCTGAAGAAGCTCGCGGGCTGACGCGCGAGCGGCCCGGCGCGAGCTTGCGTACGCGATTTACAGCGTGCTGGGATGTCCGTATCCTGCCGGATGCCGAGGGCGGCGTGGCGGCGCATCATGCGCCGCATGCCCGGCATTGACGAACATCAGGAGCGGAACGAAGCAGATGGCAACTGAAATCGGGCGACCCGCTGCGCAGCACATCGAGTGGCGGATCGCGAAGGGCATCGTTTTTACCATCGTGGGCACGTGCATGCTGATCGGCACTGCGTTGTACGCGCAGTCGACACGCGAATTCCTGCGAACGTCGGTCGTCGTGCCAGGGCGCGTGGTCAAGCTGAACGCAGGTCCGCATCATCCGGAGATCACGTTCACGACGCTCGCGGGTGAGCAGGTCGACTATGCGCAAGGCGGCGAAGTCAGCGTCGAGGACGGCGCGACGGTCGAAGTGCGCTATGCGCCGGACGCGCCGAGGACGACCGCGCGGATGAACACGTTCGGCGCGATCTGGGGCACCGTGCTGACCATCGGCGCGATGGGTATGGTTTTTTTCGCCGTCGGCGTCGGTCAGGTGTGGTCGGGCGTGCGTGCCTCGCGTAGCCGGAGACACCCCCCGGTGCGCTGACGCAGAAGCCTGAAAAGCCTGAAACCCGCGTTATCGGGCGGCGGTCGTCGCGCTCGCCGCCGTCGCGAATTCGTCGACGACCGCTTCGATCACCGCCTGCACGCGCGCGGTCTTGTAGAGATCGGTGTGGGCGACGAGCCACACGTCGAAATGATTGCATCGCTGCGGCATGAGGCGCACCAGTTCCGGCTCGGTGTCGGCGCGGAAGCACGGCAGCTCCGCGATGCCGAGCCCCGCGAGCGTGGCCTCCACCAGCATCATCGTCGACGACGTCTGGAACATCACGCGGCCGCGCGAAGTCGGTTCGCCGCACAGCGCGTCCCACATCGTCGGCACCACCGGTTGCTGGTACATCACCAGATCGTGCCCGTCGAACGCGCTGCCGGCGACCGGCTCGCCGCGTTCGGCCAGGTAGCGGCGCGATGCGTAGATGCCCGTTTCGAGATGACCGAGCCGCCTGACGATCAGGTCCGGCGATTCCGGCCGCAACGTGCGGATCGCGAGATCCGCCTCGCGGCGCGTGAGGTTGGTGATTTGCGCCGACGTCACGCATACCACGTCGATGCCGGCATGCTTGCGCCGCACGCGGGCGATCGCCGGAACGACGAAGCGCTTGCCGAGCGTGTCGGTCGTGGCGATGCGCACCGACCCGGCCAGTTGCTCGTCGAGCCCCATTACCCGGCGCTCGATCGTCAGCGACGCGCGTTCCATCGTTTCGGCCGGTTCGAGCAGCGCTTCGCCCGCGGTCGTCAGCACATAGAGGGTCGGCGTGCGCAGAAACAGCCGCGCCGACAGTTCGTCCTCGAGCGCGGCGATCCGGCGCCCGACCGTCGCCTGGTCGACGTTCAGCTGCGCCGCGGCGCCGCGCAGCGTGCCGGTGCGCGCCAGCGCGAGGAAGAAGCGGGCGTTGTCCCAGTTCATGCGGATCGATTGTGTCATCGGGCTGGTGGCGACGGACGGGAATCGGTGATGCAGATCTGCATCAGGCAAATGCGAAATTATCACTTTTCCGCATCGCGCGGCCGGTCCTAGACTCCCGGCATCTGCCTGGAGGTGCCATGTCCGACTGCCATTCCGTTTCCGTCCCCGCACCCGTCTCGGTGGCGACACCGAACCACCCGACGGCGCGCGAGCAGCGCCTGACGCTGGCGCTCGTCGCGGTCGGCATGTTCATGGCGGTGCTCGATTCGACGATCGTCAATGTGGCGCTGCCGGCGATGCGCACGAGCCTCGGCGCGACGGTCGCGGAACTCGCGTGGATCGTCGACGCGTACACGCTCAGCTTCGCCGCGCTGATCCTCGCGGGCGGCGCGCTGTCCGACCGGTTCGGCGCGAAGCACGTGTATCTGGCCGGGCTGGCGCTGTTCGTCGCCGCGTCGGCGGCGTGCGGGGGCGCGTCGTCGGTGGCGGTCCTCGTGGTCGCGCGTTTCGGGCAGGGCATGGGCGCCGCGCTCTTCCTGCCCGCGTCGCTCGCGATCGTGCGCAGCACCTTCGACGTACCGGCCGAGCGCGCGCGGGCGATCGCGGTGTGGGCCGGCATCGCGTCGGTCGCGGTCGCCGTGGGGCCGGTACTCGGCGGAATCCTGGTCGACGATTTCGGTTGGCGCAGCGCGTTCCTGATCAACGTGCCCACCGGCGCGGTCGCCTTTGCCGGCGCGGCGGCGCTCGTTCGGGCGTCGGCCGCGCGGGACGTGCGCCCGTTCGACTGGGCGGGCCAGTGCGTCGGCGCGACGGCGCTCGGTGGGCTGTGTTTCGCGGTGATCGAACTGCCGACGCGCGGCGTCGGCGCCACGGAGGTCCGGGGCGCGCTGCTGGTCGCCGCGCTCGCCGCCGCGGTGCTGGTCGTCATCGAGCGGCGTGCCCGCCATCCGATGGTGCCGCTCGCGTGGTTTCGCAATCGCGTGTTCGTCGCGATGAACCTGATGGGCAGCCTCGTCTATGTCGGCTACTTCGGGCTGCTCTTCGTGCTGAGCCTGTACCTGCACGGGCGCTTCGGCATGAGTGCGCGGCAGACGGGGCTGACGCTGTTGCCGTTCGCGCTGAGCCTGTCGCTCGGCAATCTGCTGTCGGGAAAACTGCACGGCCGGGTGCGTCCGGTCAGGCTGATGGCAAACGGCCTCGCGATGGCGGCGCTGGCCGTTCCGGCGATCGCGCTTGCGCTCGCGCTGCGTGCGCCGTGGCCGGTGGTCTGGACGGCCATGGTCGCATTCGGCACCGGAACCGCGCTGTCGGTGGCGCCGATGATCGCGACGGTGCTCGAACAGGTGCCTGCCGACGCGGCGGGCGTGGCATCCGGGTTCCTCAACGCGGCGCGGCAGGCCGGCAGCCTGCTCGGCGTGGCCGTCGCAGGCGCCGCGACGATCCTGTTGCCGGATCCGACCGATGCGCTGTGGGCGGTCGCGGCGCTCGGATGCGTCGCCTATGCGATTGCCGCGCTGGCGGCGAGGACGGCAGGCCGCGTGGAAGCCGCGCAGCCGCAGCCGCGCCGTTGACGCACGAGCGGCAAGGGCGTGGCGTAGTGGCCGGCAGGCCGCCGCGCACGCGCATGCGGCGACGCGGCTGGACGCGGTGCGCAATGTGGAGGACCATTTCCGGGATATGCCGCGAGCGAGCGGGCGCGATGACCACTCGCCCGCCTCGCCGCGCAACCTGTCGACCCCCGTCCAGCGGAGCCCCATGGAACCCGATCAACAGACCGCCGAGCCGATCCTGCTGCGCGACGCGCACGACGGCGTCGTCACGCTGCGGCTGAATCGCCCGCAGCAGTTCAACGCGTTGTCCGAAGCGATGCTGTCGGCCCTGCACGATGCGTTCGATACGCTGGCCGCCGATCCGCACGTGCGCTGCGTCGTGCTGGCCGCCGAAGGCAAGGCGTTTTGCGCCGGCCACGACTTGCGGCAGATGCGCGGCAAGCCCGAACTCGACTACTACCGCACGCTGTTCGCGCAGTGCAGCCGCGTGATGCTCGCGATGCGCGCGTTGCCGGTGCCGGTGATCGCACGCGTGCACGGCATCGCGACGGCGGCCGGCTGCCAGCTCGTCGCCGCGTGCGACCTCGCGATCGCGGCCGATACCGCGCGCTTCGCGGTGTCGGGCATCAACGTCGGGCTGTTCTGCTCGACGCCGGCCGTCGCGCTGAGCCGCAACGTCGCGGCCAAGCGCGCCTTCGACATGCTGATGACCGGGCGCTTCGTCGATGCGGCGACGGCCGCCGCGTGGGGGCTCGTCAACGAAGCCGTGCCCGAGGATGCCCTCGATGCAGCCGTCGCGCGCAAGGTCGCGGAGATCGTCGCGAAGAGCCCGGCCGCGGTGCGTTATGGCAAGCAAATGTTCTATCGTCAGCGCGAGTTGCCGCTCGACGAAGCGTATGCGTATGCGGGCGACGTGATGGCGCGCAACATGATGGAAGAGGATGCGGGCGAGGGGATCGACGCGTTCCTCGAGAAGCGGAAGCCGACGTGGCGTTCGTGATGCGTTGACGGAGGCGAATAAGAGAACGCGTCGGCGTCCGTCGTTGTGCAACGCGCAACGGCGGACCGTGTCGTCGTCGGTCTGCGTAAGCGGTTCGCCGCAGAGCTGACGGCCTGCCCGAGGCGGCCCGCCAGCAAGAAGCACGGCATGCGCGGCGACGCGGTCACGTACCGCAGCACTGTAGTACCGGCGCCGGTCAGCGTCCGTAACTCCCCGTCCGCAGCGGCGCTTGCACGGTCGACGCGCCGGGCGGCACGATCACGACCGGCACGCGGCGCGCGAGCGCGCACATCAGCTCGTAGCCGATCGTGCCGCTGGCTTCCGCGACGTCGTCCACCTTCACCTGGTCGCCCCACAGCTCGACGCTCGAGCCGATGCCCGCGTTCGGGCAAGGCGTCAGGTCGACGGTCAGCATGTCCATCGACACGCGGCCGACGACGCGCGTCATCACGCCGTCCACCGCGATCGGCGTGCCGGTCGGCGCGTGGCGCGGATAGCCGTCCGCGTAGCCGCACGCGACGACGCCGATCCGCATCGGCCGGTCGGCCGTGAAGCGGCGGCCGTAGCCGACGGTCTCTTCCGGCGCCAGCGTCTGCACGCCGATGATCTTGCTGGTCAGCGTCATCGCGGCCACCAGCGGCGTGTCGGCGATATGCCGCGCAGCACCCGTCGGCGACGCGCCGTACAGGATCGTGCCGGGCCGCACCCAGTCGCGATGCGCGCGCGGATGCCACAGCACGGCCGCCGAATTCGACACCGAGCGCTCGCCCGGAATCCCGGCCGTGGTCGCGTCGAACTGCTCCAACTGCCAGTCGACTTCGCCTTCGTCGGCGTTCGCGAAATGCATCATCAACGTGATCTTGCCGATCGACGGTGCACTCGCCGCGCGTTCCCACGCGGCGCGGAACGCGGCCGGCCGATAGCCGAGCCGGTTCATGCCGGAATTCATCTTGAGCTGGATGTCGATCGGCTGCCGCGGCTTCGCGGCGATCAGCAGGTCGAGCTGTTCGTCGCAGTGCACGGCGACCGTCAGCCGGTAGCGATCGGCGAGTTCGACGTCGGCCGGCTCGAAGACGCCTTCGAGCAGCAGCACG
This sequence comes from Burkholderia sp. 9775_39, assembly GCF_015712225.1. Classification (NCBI taxonomy): domain Bacteria; kingdom Pseudomonadati; phylum Pseudomonadota; class Betaproteobacteria; order Burkholderiales; family Burkholderiaceae; genus Burkholderia; species Burkholderia sp. 9775_39. The sequence goes on from NZ_JACCQC010000032.1 coordinate 20,388, forward strand.
GGCTTGTCCCAGCCGAGCTCGCGTACGCGCACGGCTTCGTCGAGATCGAGCAGCGCGATGCCGTCGGCGGCCGCGAGGCCCGGATAGATCCGTTCGATGCCGTGGCCGTACGCATTGGCCTTGATCACGGCCCACACGCGTGATGGCGCGACGGTGCGGCGGATGAAGTCGAGGTTGTGGCGGACGGCGTCGGGGCGGATATGGGCGACGATGGGACGGGGCATGGCAAGGGCTCGGGTCGGATGTCGTTCGGTGCGCGGTTGGCGCGGCGTGAAACGGTGGGCTGGCGCGATCGCGCCAAGCCAGTGTTGAACGCTATCTTATTGGTGTTCGACCAGTTTTAATTAACGTATTTGTCGACGATTTGGTGGAAATTTTGGCGCCGCAGCGGGCCGCACGCCGTCCCCCGTGGCTTGCCCAGCCGAGTCTCCCGTCTAGAAAACCGGTGCGCGAACGGCATGCCGCAATGCTAAGCTCTCGGCGATCTTGTCATTGATCAATGTAATCATAACGGAGGAGACTTTGATGACGACGTCCCAGCTGTGCCTGTTCATCGTGGCGCTGTTGCCGTTCCCGATGACGTTTCTCGCCAAGGCCCGCAAGGGTTACGACAACCGCGCGCCGCGCGAGTACCTGGCGAAGCTCGAAGGCTGGCGTGCCCGCGCCCAGGCCACGCATCAGAATTCGTGGGAAGCGCTCGCGCTGTTCACGGCCGCGCTGGTGGTGGCGTGGCACAACGGCGCGAACGTGCATCGCGTCGACCAGCTCGCGGTGGCGTTCGTCGCGATCCGCGTCGTCTATGCGCTGATGTACCTGCTGAACTGGGCGTCGCTGCGCTCGCTCGTGTGGTTCGGCGGGATGGCGTGCGTCGTCGCGCTGTTCTTCGCGACGCCGTAAGCGGTTCACCGGCAACGCGGGCCGGCTTCGCGAGCCGGCGCGTCAGGCGCCGCCCGCGCCCCGTGCGTGACTGTCGTTGGATGCGGGCGCAACCTTCTTCGAGACGAACGGCGGCGCGTCCGCTTCGTTGCGCAGGAACGCGATCAACGGATCGAGCAGCCGGTGTCGCGTCGACGGATGGCGGCGCAGCACGAAGCGCCACGACGCGTCGCGCGAGAGGCCCGGCACCAGCGGCACCAGGCGCCCGCTGCGCAATTCGGGCTCGATCAGCGGTACGCGCCCGAGCGCGATGCCCGCGCCGCCCACGGCCGCGCCGATCACCTGGCTGAAACTGCTGTAACGGACGATCTTCGTCTCGAAGTCGTCTGGCAAGCCGAAGTGCACCGCCCAGTTGCGCCAGTCGATCTCGGGGCTGTCCTCGTGCATTTCCTGCAGCAGCCGCGAGCGGCACACGTACCCCGAGGCGTACGGAAACAGTTCGGGACTGCAGACCGGAAACACGGTTTCCCGCATCAGCACGTCGTCGTCGGCCCGCAGCCGGTGCGCCGGTACGTGCACGATCGCCAGGTCGACGCCGCTGCGCGCGAAATCCGGCTCGTCGTCGAGCACGACCGCATGCAGCGGGGTGTCGGGATGAAGCGACGAGAATTCCGCGAGACGGCGCGCGAGCCACATCGACGAAAACGGCGCGTTGGCGGACACGGTGAGCCGTTGCGCGGTGCCGCGAATCTCGGCGCATGCGTCGGTCAGACGCGACAGCGCATCGCTGACGGCCGGCAGCAGGCGCGTGCCGGCCGGCGTGAGGCTGATGCCGCCGAGCCCCGTGCTGCGTTCGAGCAGCCTGGCGCCCAGCGATTCCTCGAGCGAACGGATCTGGTGGCTGACCGCGCTGGTCGACACGTTCAGCTCGGCCGCCGCGCGCGCGAACCCGCCGAGGCGGACGGCCGCCTCGAAAGCACGCAGTGCGCTGAGGGGAGGAAGGTGCGACATGCGGGGTATTGTAGTTGACTCAACACCCGTTGAAAAATCATCTTTTGCCGCGCGCGGGCTGCGCGGGTAGCCTCGATCCGGTCCAGAAAAACGCAACGAAACACCGACCGGAGGGCTGCATGTATTTCGACCGACGACTATGGGCAATGATGACGGGACTGCGCTGGCGGGTGGCGGCGGCCGTCGCGCTCGGGCTGCTCGCGATGGGTGTCGGCATCCTCCGCTTCGTGTTTCTCGGCCGCGTGCTGGCGCTGGTTTTCTCCGGCGCGCCGGCGCGCGGCATCGGCGAAGCCGTCGTGGCAACGGCGGCCTGCGTGCTGCTGCGTGCATGGCTCGATCATCGCCGCACGGTGCTTGCGCAGCACACGGCCGGCCGCGTGCAGGCCACGCTGCGCGCGCGGCTGTTCGACCGGATCGCCGCGCTCGGCCCAGCATGGTTCAGCGGCGAACGCACGGGCGGCGTGATGCTGGCCGTCGTCGACGGCGTCGAGCAGCTGCAGACCTTCTTCGGCGTCTACCTGCCGCAGCTCGTGATCGCCGCATGCGCGCCGATCATGATCTTCGCGGTGCTCGCGTGGTGGGACGTGCCGACGGCCGCGATCCTGCTGGTCGCGGCACTCGTCACGCTCGCGCTGCCGCAGCTCGTGCATCGCGCGGACCAGCGCGCGGCGCTCGCCCGTTCGGCCGCGTTCAAGGCGTTCGGCGAGGAGTTTCTCGACGCGGTGCAGGGCCTGCCGACGCTGAAGGCGTTCGGGCAGAGCAGCGCGTTCGGCGCGAAGCTGGCCGCGAAGGCGCGCGCGCTGTCGGACAGCACGTTCTGGGTGCTCGCGCTCGGCTTGCTGACGCGGTTCTTCACGGATCTCGGCACCGGCCTCGGCGCGGCCGCGGCGATCGCGGTGGGGGCGTGGCGCGTGCAGCACGGCGACATGAGCCTCGAGGCGCTGCTGATCGTGCTGATGGCCGGCAGCGAGATCTTCCGGCCGCTGCGCGACCTGCGCGCGGTGCTGCATCAGGGGATGATCGGCCAGTCGGCGGCGCATGCGATCCATGCGCTGCTCGACGCGGGCAGTCAGGCGCCGGCCGCCGACGCACCGCGCGTGGCGGGCCTGCGGCCGGAGATCGCGTTCGACGACGTGCGCTTCGCGTATCCGGGGCGTCGCGCGGATGCCCATGCGGCGCTGAGTTTCTCGGTACGCGAAGGCGAGACGGTCGCGATCGTCGGGCCGAGCGGGGCCGGCAAGTCGACCATCGTGCGCCTGCTGCTGCGCCAGCACGACGCGCAGGGCGGCGCGGTCCGGATCGGCGGCCACGACGTGCGGACCCTCGCTGCCGACCAGGTGCGCGACATGATCGCGGTCGTCGCGCAGGATGCGACGCTGTTCGACGGCAGCGTTGCCGACAACCTGCGGCTCGGCCGCCCGGATGCGAGCGATGCCGACATGATCGCGGCCGCGCGCGCCGCCAACGCGCACGATTTCATCTCGGCGCTGCCCGACGGCTACGCGACGCGCATCGGCGAACGCGGGCTCATGCTGTCGGGTGGCCAGCGCCAGCGCATCGCGATCGCCCGCGCGCTGCTGCGCGATGCGCCGATCCTGCTGCTCGACGAGGCGCTGTCGTCGGTCGATGCGGAAAACGAAGCGCTGATCCAGCAGGCGCTCGACCGGCTCACGCGCGGACGGACGACGCTCGTGCTCGCGCACCGGCTGTCCAGCGTGATCGGCGCCGATCGCATCCTGGTGCTCGACCAGGGGCAGGTCGTCGACGAAGGAACGCATGCGGCGCTGATCGCACGCGACGGCCCGTATCGCCGGCTGATGGGGCCGCAACTGGAAGCGGTCGCCGAATCCGTCGGCACGACGGCGGCGGCCGGCGCGACCGCGCGTGCGTCGTCGGGCCCGCAGGTGCGGCCGCTGAACGACGACGCGGCGACGATCGGCTGGCCGGAAACGGTGCGGACGCTGCTGCGCTTCGTGCGTCCATGGAAAGGCAAGGTGGTGCTGACCGTGCTGTTCGGGATCGGCCGCGTGCTCGCGTTCATCGGCGTCGGCGTGCTCGGCGCGCGGGTGGTCGGCGCGGTGCCGACCGGCCAGGTCGGCACGGGGCTGGTGGCCGCGCTGCTCGTGATCGCGCCGGTCGCGGCCGTGCTGCACTGGCTCGAATCGTGGCTCGCGCACGACATGGCGTACCGGCTGCTCGCGGAAATGCGCATCGCGCTGTTCGCGACGCTCGAACGGCTCGCGCCGGCCGGGCTGCTGCGCCGCCGTTCCGGCGATCTCGTGTCGCTCGCGACGCAGGACGTCGAGACCGTCGAATACTTTTACGCACACACGCTGGCGCCGGCATTCGTCGCGGTGCTCGTGCCGGCCGGCGTGCTGGTGTTGCTCGCGTCGGTCGCGTGGCCGCTCGCGCTCGTGCTGCTGCCGTTCCTGCTGTGGGCCGGGCTCGCGCCCGTGCTGGCCCGGCGCGACGTCGACCGGCTCGGCACCGGCGCGCGCGAAGCGCTCGGCCAGCTTGGCGCGCACCTGACCGAAACGATCCAGGGGCTCGCGGAACTGACCGCGTTCCAGGCGATCGGGCGCCGGCGCGCGGCGTTCGTGGCCGAGGTCGATGCGTACCGCCGGCAGCGCGCGAAGCTGCTCGACGATCTGTCGACGCAAAGCGCCGCGCTGGAAGTCGCGAGCGGGCTCGGCGGGCTGGCGGTCGCGGCGCTCGGCGCATGGTTGTGCGCCCGCGGCGGGTTCCCGCGCGAGTCGTTGCCGCTGCTGGTGCTGGTCGCGGTGGCCGCGTTCATGCCGGTCGCCGAAATCGGCCAGGTCGCGCGCCAGCTGGCCGACACGATCGCGTCGACGCGCCGCTTGCGCGCGCTGGAGAAGGAGCCCGTGACGGTGACCGACGGCGCGCACGCGATGCCAGGCGATCCGGCGGTGCGGTTCGAGGCCGTGTCGTTCACGTATCCGGGGCGCGGCGTGCCCGCGATCGACCGCGTGAGCTTCGAGGTGCCGCCCGGCAGCACGGTCGCGCTGGTCGGCGCGTCGGGCGCCGGCAAGTCGACGGTCGCGAGCCTGCTGCTGCGTTTCTGGGACCCGCAGCAGGGCCGCGTGACGCTCGGCGGCGTCGACTTGCGCGACCTGCGGCTCGACGACCTGCGGCAGCACATCGCGCTCGTCGCGCAGGATACCTATCTGTTCAACGGCACGCTCGAAGCGAACATCCGGCTCGCCGCGAACGATGCGTCCGACGCGGACGTGCGGCGCGCGATCGACCACGCGGCGCTCGGCGACTTCGTCGCGCGGTTGCCGGACGGGCTCGCGACGCGCGTCGGCGAGCGCGGCGTGCAATTGTCGGGCGGCCAGCGCCAGCGTGTGGCGATCGCGCGCGCGTTCCTGAAGGATGCGCCGGTGCTGATCCTCGACGAGGCGACGTCGCACCTGGACACGATCAGCGAGCAGCAGATCCGCGCGGCGCTGGAGGACCTGATGACGCAGCGCACGTCGATCATCATCGCGCACCGCCTGTCGACCGTGCGCAATGCCGACCTGATCCTCGTGATGGAGCAGGGCGCCGTGATCGAGGCCGGGCGCCACGCGGAACTGATCGCGCGGCAGGGCGCGTATGCGCGGCTCGTGTCGCATCAGGCGAGCGGGGTCGCGGCGTGAGCGGCGCGGCATCGGCGCGTTGCCCGTTGGCCATTGCCCGGGCGTTTCGCCACCCGCATTGAGCCGAGCCGGCGGTTGCCGGCTCGGCGCGCACGGCCAGCGCGGCACGGCGCACCCCATCTTCTCTCCCCGTGCCGCCGCCCCTCGGCGCGGTGCGATCCGGTGGGGCGTTCTGCACCGCCGTCCTCCCGTTTTCCTCCGATCTATCCGCGCCGCGCGGCCCGGGTTTGTCTCGATGCATTTACCTGTTGCGGACTATTTTGTTGTCGTAGTATCGCCATTGACAACACGTGTTGCACTAAGGTCTAATTCGACATCGCATGTTGCGGTGCGGCTTGATGTCGTCGTTCCGCCGGCCTGTTGGCCGGCTACATCGCTCAATCATGCGGAGAGAAACCATGAGTCGCCGTTCCTTCCTGAAAGCCGTCGCGGTCGTCGCCGCGCTCGGCGCCAGCCTCGCGCACGCGGATACCAAGACGCTCGTCGTCGGGACCGATACGTCGTTCATGCCGTTCGAGTTCAAGCAGGGCGACAAGTACGTCGGCTTCGATCTCGACCTGTGGGCGGAGATCGCGAAGGACCAGGGCTGGAAATACACGATCCAGCCGATGGATTTCGCGGGTCTGATTCCGGCGCTGCAGACGCAGAACATCGACGTCGCGCTGTCCGGGATGACCATCAAGGAAGAGCGCAAGAAGGCGATCGACTTTTCCGCGCCGTATTACGACAGCGGGCTCGCCGCGATGGTGCAGGCCGGCAATACGTCGATCAAGTCGATCGACGACCTGAACGGCAAGGTGATCGCCGCGAAGACGGGCACCGCGACGATCGACTGGATCAAGGCGCACCTGAAGCCGAAGGAGGTCCGCCAGTTCCCGAACATCGACCAGGCCTATCTCGCACTGGAAGCCGGCCGCGTCGACGCGGCGATGCACGATACGCCGAACGTGCTGTTCTTCGTGAACAACGAAGGCAAGGGCAAGGTGCAGGTCGCCGGCCAGCCGGTCAGCGGCGACAAGTACGGGATCGGCTTCCCGAAGGGCAGCCCGCTCGTGCCGAAGGTCAATGCGTCGCTCGTGAAGATCAAGGCCGACGGCCGCTACGCGCAGATCTACAAGAAGTGGTTCGGCGCCGAGCCGCCGAAGATGTGAGCGTGACCACGCAGCATGGCGCGGCCGAACGGGCCGCGCCGGTCTTGAATCGAACGGGGAGCGACAAGTGAATTTCGATTGGTCGGCGATCTGGGCGGCGCTGCCGGACCTGATGGACGGGGTCCGGTTGACGGTGTTCATCGCATTTTTCGGGCTGGTGGGCGGCTTCGTCGTCGGAATGATCGCGGGGATGTTCCGCGCATACGGACCGAAGGCGATGAACGTGCTCGCACAGGTCTATATTGAATTGATCCGCGGCACGCCGATCGTCGTGCAGGTGATGTTCCTGTACTTCGCGTTGCCGTTGCTCGCGCATATCCGCATCGACGGCCTGACGGCCGCGATCATCGCGATCACGGTGAATTCCGGCGCGTATCTCGCGGAAGTGGTGCGCGGCGCGCTGCTGTCGATCCCGAAGGGGCTGACGGAAGCGGGGCTCGCGATGGGCCTGTCGATGCCGCGCGTGCTGCTCAAGGTGGTCGGGCCGCTCGCGTTCCGGCGGCTGATTCCGCCGCTCGGCAACCAGTGCATCGTGAGCCTGAAGGACACGTCGCTGTTCATCGTGATCGGCGTCGGCGAACTGACGCGCAAGGGGCAGGAAATCATCGCGGGCAATTTCCAGGCGGTCGAGATCTGGACGGCGGTGGCCGTCATCTATCTGCTGCTGACAGGCGCGATGACGCTGACGCTGCGGCTCGTCGAAAAGCGGATGAAAATCTTATGAGCATGATCGAATTCCAGAACGTGTCGAAGAGCTTCGGCCACGTGCCGGTGCTGAAGAACATCGACCTGAAGATCGACGCGGGCGAGGTGGTCGTCGTGGTCGGTCCGTCGGGCTCGGGCAAATCGACGATGTTGCGCTGTATCAACGCGCTGGAGAAAATCACCGGCGGCGAGCTGCTGGTCGACGGCCAGAGCGTGCGCGGCAACGCGACGACGATCCGCAACATCCGGCTCGAAGCGGGCATGGTGTTCCAGCAGTTCAACCTGTTCCCGCAAATGACCGCGCTCGAGAACGTGATGTTCGGGCCGATCCAGGTGCGCGGCGCGTCGCGCGCCGACGCGCGCGACCAGGCGATGGCGCTGCTCGACAAGGTCGGCCTCGAATCGCGCGCGAATCATTACCCGTCGGAGCTGTCGGGCGGCCAGCAGCAGCGAGTCGCGATCGCGCGGGCGCTCGCGATCCGGCCGCGGTTGATGCTGTTCGACGAGCCGACCTCGGCGCTCGATCCGGAGCTGCGCCACGAAGTGCTGAAAGTGATGCAGGATCTCGCGACCGAAGGGATGACGATGATCGTCGTCACGCACGAGATCGGCTTCGCGAAGCGGGTCGGCACGCGGCTGCTGTTCATGGATCAGGGCGGCATCGCCGAGGACGGCCATCCGGTCGACCTGATCGACCGGCCGCCGACGCCGCGCCTGAAGGAATTCCTGAAACACGTGTCCTGAACGAAACCGAAACTTCCGACATGCCGCTTTCCCTTTCTCCCGTCATCGCCGGCACGCCGTTCGACATCGGCGTGCGCCTGGGCGAGCTTGCCCGCCCGGTATTCGACGCGTACATGCAGCAGAGCAGCGCATGGCAGGCCGTGCGCCGCTGGCGCGGCCATCCGTTCGTCGACGCGTTGCGGCGGGCCGCGCTCGCCGCGTACCCCGACCTCGTCGCGGAGCTGGACGGGATCGCGGCAGGCATCGGCTGGCCGGCCGAGGACATCTTCCTGTGGAACTGCCGCGGCGAACTGATCCACAACGCGCCGGACGGCTGCACGACGCTTGCCGCGCGCGATGCGGACGGCACGCGCTGGATCGCGCACAACGAGGACGGCGATCCGTACCTGCGCGAACGGTGCCTGCTCGTCGACGTGCAGCCGGCCGGCAAGCCGGGCTTCGTCAGTTTCTACTACCCCGGCTCGCTGCCGGGCCATACGTTCGCCGCGAACCGCGCGGGCATCGCGCAAGCGATCAACAACCTGCGTATCCGCACGCCGGCGCCGGGCGTACCGCGCATGATCCTCGCGCGTGCGGTGCTCGACGCGACGTCGCTCGATGCGGCCGTCGACGTGCTGCGCCGGCACGCGCGCGCGAGCGGCTTTCATCACACGCTCGGGGCGACCGGCGATGCGCGATTGCTGAGCATCGAGGCGAGCGTCGCGCGCTGTTCGGTCATCGAGGTCGCGCGGCTCGCCGGCCATGCGAACCATCTCGTGCATCCCGGCTGCGACGCGCAAGCGCAGATCGTCACGCAGTCGTCGGCGGACCGCCAGCGTCGCGTCGACGCGTTGACGCCCGGCATCGACACGATCGACGAAGCCGCGCTGCTGCGCGTGCTCGGCGATCGCGCGCCTGAAGGATTGCCGATCTACCGCGACGATCCGGCCGATCCGGACGACGAGAACACGCTGGCGACGGCCGTGTTCGCGATCGGCGCGGCATCGATCGATTTCACCGTTCACCAACACGGCACGCAGCGCTTCGCGACGCGCATCGTGCCGTCCGGACGCGCTCACCGCGCATCCTGATCCATGAGGCCACGCATGACGACCGTTTTCCATCGCGCCCCGCGCGCCACCTTGCCCGTTGCCGTCGCAGGCGACGGCATCGAGATCATCGATTCGACCGGCAAACGCTATATCGACGCGTGCGGCGGCGCGGCCGTATCGTGTCTCGGCCACAGCAACCAGCGCGTGATCGACGCGATCAAGCGGCAGGCGCAGCAATTGCCGTACGCGCACACGTCGTTCTTCACGACCGACGTGGCCGAGGAACTGGCCGACCGGCTCGTCGACGGCGCGCCGGCCGGGCTCGATCACGTGTATTTCGTGTCGGGCGGCTCCGAGGCGATCGAAGCCGCGCTGAAGCTCGCGCGCCAGTATTTCGTCGAGAAGGGCGAGCCGCAGCGCCGTCATTTCATCGCCCGGCGCCAGAGCTATCACGGCAACACGCTCGGCGCGCTCGCGATCGGCGGCAACGCATGGCGACGCGAGCCGTTCCTGCCGCTGCTGATCGAGGCGCACCACGTGAGCCCGTGCTATGCGTACCGCGACCAGCAGGCCGGTGAAACCGACGAAGCGTATGCGCAGCGCCTCGCGGACGAGCTCGAACGGAAGATCGTCGAACTCGGCGCGGAAAACGTCGCGGCGTTCGTCGCGGAAACGGTGGTGGGCGCGACGGCCGGCGCCGTGCCGCCGGTGCGCACGTACCTGCAGAAGATTCGCGCGGTGTGCGACAAGTACGGCGTGCTGCTGATCCTCGACGAGATCATGTCGGGGATGGGGCGCACCGGTTACCGGTATGCCTGCGACGAAGACGGCGTCGCGCCCGATCTGCTGACGATCGCGAAAGGGCTCGGCGCGGGCTACCAGCCGATCGGGGCGACGCTGGTGAGCGACCGGATCTATCGCACGATCGTCGACGGCTCGGGCTTCTTCCAGCATGGTCACACGTACCTCGGCCATGCGACCGCCTGCGCGGCCGCGCTCGAAGTGCAGCGCGTGATCGCCGAGGACAAGCTGCTCGACAACGTGAAGGCGCGCGGCGAGCAGTTGCGTGCGTCGTTGCGCGAGCATTACGGCGCGCACCCGCACGTCGGCGACGTGCGTGGCCGCGGGCTGTTCGTCGGCGTCGAGCTCGTGCGCGATCGCGACACCAAGGCGACGTTCGCCCCCGCGCTGAAGCTGCACGCGGCGGTCAAGCGCGAGGCGATGCAGCGCGGGTTGATGGTGTATCCGATGGGTGGCACGATCGACGGCGTGCACGGTGATCACATCCTGATCGCGCCGCCGTTCGTGTGTACCGCGCAGCAGATCGATACGATCGTCGAGCGGCTGTCCGGTGCGATCGGCGCGGCGCTCGCGTCGGCCGGTGCATGAACCCCGATCTCAGCGAATCCTCACCATGACAGACAGACTGCCTCCTTTCGACCCCGCGTCGGCCACCGACGAACAGAAGGCCGTGCTCGCAGACATTCTCAGCGGCCCGCGCGGCAACCTGAACGGGCCGTTTCTCGGCTGGATCGCGAGCCCCGAGCTGGCCCAGCACGCGCAGAAGCTCGGCGCGTTCTGCCGCTATCGCACCGGGCTGCCGCTGCGCCTGTCGGAGCTCGCGATTCTCGTGACGGCCGCGCGCTGGCGCTCGCAGGCGGAGTGGCACATCCATCATCCGATCGCGCTCGAGGCCGGCGTGCCGGCCGCGACGGCCGACGCGATCCGGCTCGGCGTCGCGCCTGCCTTCGAATCGGACGACGACGCGCTGATCCATGCGTTCGCCACCGAGCTGTACGACACGCGCCGCGTGAGCGACGCGACGTTCGCGCGCGCGCAGGCGCGTTTCGGCCACGAGACCGTGGTGAACCTCGTCGCGCTGCTCGGCTACTACGCGCTCGTCGCGATGACGCTGAACACGTTCGGTATGCGCGCAGACGGACAAACTGATTTGCCGTTTCCGGAATAATCGCCGCCGGCGCGTGTGTCGGCGGCATGCCGCGCACGCGCCGGATGGCCCGAAAAGCGCGTATACGCGGGCTTTTCGGCGTTTCGGCGCGGATCGTTCCGGCATCTCGCCGCATCGTGACGACGCCCGCCGCGCGGCCTGCGCGTCAGTGCAAGAAATTTTTCCCGTACCTAGAATTCTGGCAAACAGCTTACGGGGGAAATATCGATGCGCTGGGTCCTGCTGATCGTGTTCATTGCGTGTGTCGTGTACACGCATCGGCGCGGCAAGGTTCGGCACGGGTTGTTCCGGCAACTCTCCGACCACTCGACCTTTACCGCGCCGCTGAACTGCTTTTCATACGCGTTCTCGTCGGTGCCGACCACCCCGTTTCTCGACACGGATCACTTTCCGGAGCTCGCGGTGCTGCAGCGCGAATGGCGCACGTTCCGCAGCGAAGCGCTCGCGTTGCGCGACGCGAGCCGGATCAAGGCATCGGGCGAGTACAACGACATCGGTTTCAATTCGTTCTTTCGCAACGGCTGGAAGCGTTTCTACCTGAAGTGGTACGACGCGCCGCATCCGTCCGCGCAGGCATTGTGTCCGCGCTCGGTCGAGATCCTGTCGCGGATTCCGTCGATCAAGGCCGCGATGTTCGCGCAGTTGCCGCCGGGCGGCAAGCTCGGGCTGCATCGCGATCCGTATGCGGGCTCGTTGCGCTACCACCTCGGGCTCGACACGCCGAACGACGACGCGTGCCGGATCGTCGTCGACGGCGAATCGTATGCATGGCGTGACGGCGAGGCCGTGATGTTCGACGAGACGTACCTGCACTGGGCCGAAAACCGCACCGCGAACGATCGCGTGATCCTGTTCTGCGACATCGAGCGCCCGATGAAATATCGCTGGGCGCAGCGCATCAACGATGCGTTCGGGCAACTGCTGATGCGCGCGGCCGCATCGCCGAACGAAACGGGCGATCGCACGGGCGGGCTCAATCGCGCGTTCCGGTACCTGTATGCGATTCGCCGCGCCGGCAAGCGGTTGAAGGCGTGGAATCGCACCGTGTACTACATCGTCAAGTGGCTGCTGTTCGGCGGGATCGCGGTCGCGATCTTCTGTATCTGACGGGCGAGGGCGGGCAATTTTTTCCCGTCTGACGATAGTGCGGCGCGGCATCGGACGGCCCCCGCCGGCCTGCGCCGACATCAATGCAACCAAATGTATTCATGCGGGATCAACGGACGTTGGCCGCGTATGATGGCTTGTTCACGTCGATATGATCGGTGAGCAAGCATGACGAGTACCCGTAAAACCATGATGATCGCCGGCGGGCTCCTGGTCGCCGCAGCCGGCACCGCGTACGTGATGCTCCTGCGCGCGGACCACCGTGCGATCGAGGACGCCGGCATCGGCGATTCGGCCGCGCCTGTTGCCGCGGCGCCCGCGGGCAACGACCACGCGGTGCAGGGCGCGATCGCGCCGCCGGCACCGGCTGTCGCGACGGCGCCGAAGCAGGCGGCTGCCGCACCGCCTCCCACCGCATCCACGCCCGCGCCGGCCGCCACTGCCCGCGTCGTCGCCCCGCCTGCAGCGGTTGCCGCGGTTCCGGTGGTCAGCGACAAGCCGCAACCGGTGACGAAGCCGGCTGCCCCGCCGCCGAAAGTCAACGTCGTGACGGTCGACGCTCAGGATTCGACCCCAGCGACGCCGCCGCCCACGCCGGCCGCCAAGCCCGCTCGGTCGGCTCAGTCCGCCGCACCCGCACAGGTCACGCAACGCGCGCCGCGCAAGCGCGATGGCCTCGAACGCCACGCCGCCGCCGCGCCGCCGGCCGCGACGAAATCCGAAACGCCGGAGACGGCGGCGCTCGTCAGGGAATCGGCGAAGCTCGACCCGTCGTTGCCGCCGCCGCCGATGTCGTCGATGCAGTCGATGCCGTCGGCGAGCACCGGTTCGTATCGGCAGGGCGGTTCGTCGTCCGGCGCGAATCCGGTAGCCGCCGCGATGACCGAGCAGCTCGTCAGGGAGTCGAGCCATTTCAAGACCACGACGCCCGTGCCGGCGAACGGCGGCCCGACCGCGACCAAGTAGCCGCGGGCGTCCTCGGCATAAAAAGGGCCCCGCACGCCGACCAAAGCATGCGGGGCCAAGAGAGACAAACTGTTTGCCGTCGGGCTGACGTCCGTCAGGCGGCGACCGCTTCTTCGACTCGCGGCTGCGCGGTGGCGGCCGGCGCCGCCACGTCCTGCCGGATCAGGTGGTCGAACGCGCCGAGCGACGCCTTCGCCCCTTCGCCGACCGCGATCACGATCTGCTTGAACGGCACCGTCGTCACGTCGCCGGCCGCGAACACGCCCGGCACCGACGTCGCGCCGCGTGCATCGACGACGATCTCGCCGTGCTTCGACAGTTCGACCGTGCCTTTCAGCCATTCGGTGTTCGGCACGAGGCCGATCTGCACGAACACGCCTTCGAGGTCGACGCGCTTCGTTTCACCGGAACGCAGATCCTTGTAGACGAGCCCGTTCAGCTTGCTGCCGTCGCCGGTCAGTTCGGTCGTCTGCGCTTGCGTGACGATCGTCACGTTCGGCAGGCTGCGCAGCTTGCGTTGCAGCACTTCGTCCGCGCGCAGCTGCGCGCCGTATTCGATCAGCGTGACTTCCTTCACGATGCCGGCGAGGTCGATCGCGGCCTCGACGCCCGAGTTGCCGCCGCCGACCACCGCGACCCGCTTGCCCTTGAACAGCGGGCCGTCGCAGTGCGGGCAGTACGCGACCCCGCGGTTGCGGTATTCGCGCTCGCCCGGCACGTTGATTTCGCGCCAGCGTGCGCCGGTCGCGAGGACGATCGTCTTCGCTTTCAGCACCGCGCCGTTCGCGAGACGGATCTGGTGCACGTCGCCCGGGATCAGCGCGTCGGCGCGTTGCACGTCCATGATGTCGACGTCGTACTGCTTGACGTGCTGCTCGAGTGCGGCGGCAAACTTCGGCCCTTCGGTTTCCTGCACCGACACGAAATTCTCGATCGCCATCGTGTCCAGCACCTGGCCGCCGAAACGCTCGGCGACGACACCCGTCGCGATGCCCTTGCGTGCGGAGTAGATCGCAGCAGCCGCGCCCGCCGGGCCGCCGCCGACGATCAGCGTGTCGAACACCGGCTTGTTTTCGAGCGACTTCGCCGCGCGTTCTCCGGCGCCCGTATCGAGCTTCGCGAGGATTTCCTTCACGCTGCTGCGGCCCTGGCCGAACGACGCGCCGTTCAGGAACATCGTCGGCACGGCCATGATCTGGCGCGACTCGACTTCATCCTGGAACAGTGCGCCGTCGATCGCGACGTGGCGGATGCGCGGGTTGATCAGCGACATCACGTTCAGCGCCTGCACGACTTCCGGGCAGTTCTGGCACGACAGCGAGAAAAACGTTTCGAATGCGTAGTCGCCGTCGAGCGCGCGAATCTGTTCGATCACGTCGTCGTCGAGCTTGATCGGATGGCCGCCCGTCTGCAGCAGCGCGAGCACGAGCGACGTGAATTCATGGCCCATCGGGATGCCGGCGAAACGGATGCCGGCCGGCTTGCCGGGCTCGCCGATCGAGAACGACGGCTTGCGCTCGGCGTCGTCGCGGCGTTCGGTCACGGTCACGCGATCCGTCAGCGACGCAATCTCGTTCAGCAGCGCCAGCAGTTCCTGCGATTTCGCGCTGTCGTCGAGCGAGGCGACGAGTTCGATCGGGCGCGTGATTTTTTCGAGGTACGCTTTGAGTTGGTTCTTGAGATTGGCGTCGAGCATGGCGTTTCGGATTCCGTATTGATTATGCTGGTCGGGCACGTCGTGCCGGAGGAGGGGGCGGGGCGCGCAGTGCGTGGCCCGCCGTCGCGCGCCTCGTGCGAGGCGCGCGGAGCGATCGTCAGATCTTGCCGATCAGGTCGAGCGACGGGGTCAGCGTTTCCGCACCCGGCGTCCACTTGGCCGGGCACACTTCACCCGGGTGCGCCGCGATGTACTGCGCCGCCTGGACCTTGCGCAGCAGTTCGCCTGCGTCGCGGCCGATGCCGTTGTCGTGGATTTCGCACAGCTTGATCTCGCCTTCCGGGTTGATCACGAACGTGCCGCGCAGCGCCATCCCTTCTTCCTCGATCAGCACGTCGAAGTTGCGCGACAGCGTGAGCGTCGGGTCGCCGATCATCGGGTACTTGATCTTGCCGATCGTGTCCGACGTGTCGTGCCATGCCTTGTGCGTGAAGTGCGTGTCGGTCGACACGCCGTAGATTTCGACACCCAGCTTCTGGAATTCCGCGTAACGGTCGGCGAGGTCGCCGAGTTCGGTCGGGCACACGAACGTGAAGTCGGCCGGGTAGAACACGACGACGGACCATTTGCCCTTGAAGTTCTCTTCCGAGACAGGCACGAAATCGCCGTTGTGGTAAGCGGTTGCCTTGAACGGCTTGATTTGGGTGTTGATGATCGGCATCTGGACAATTCCTTTTCTTCAGTGGTGAGTGGAGTGTTGCCAGTATCCGGGTTCACCCTGAGCTTGTGAAATTGCTTGTTTCAATCCGCGGCATCGGGATTTTCTATCTGCTTCCGGCCCTTGATTGGCGGGGGCCGAAGGCGATTCGGGCGGGGCAGAGGTTGTACATGCCTTCACCATTCCGAACGCAGGTCCTCCTGGCCGGCAATCTCGCGCCCCTTCCATAGACCGAACCCATTGTTGACAAGTGTGTGTCCGTGTCGCGTGATACAGCATCGATTGCGTCGCCGATGATTTCGGCGCGGGGTGGTCCCTGGCCCCTGCGATGATGCTCAACGCGGCATGCTGGTCATCCGACAGGTCGATCGGGATGGTGGGCATTGCAATCTCCCTGACTTGACGCAGCCATCATCGACATGCGGCCGCGTAAATGCAGGATCGCCGCCTGTCCGAAGCGAATGCCGATTCCCGGTTCGGCAGGCGGGGCACACCCCGCTCAAATCCCCGCCATCTCCCGCAACCATGCCGCCAGCCGCCGCGCCCCGTCCGGCATGTCCGCGTCCTCGCGCGTGCACAGGTAGTAGTCGCGTCCGTCGTCGAGCGCGTGATCGAACAGTTGCACGAGCTCGCCGTTCGCCAGTTCGCGCTGGACCAGCGGCGCGCGCAGCAGCGCGGCGCCGAGATCCGCGCGGGCGGCGCTCAGCGTGAGCTGGCCATCCTCGAACATCGGCCCCACCGCGTGCGACACGTGCCGCACGCCGGCGCCCTGCAGCCAGTTGACCCACGTGCTGCGATCCTCGTCATGCACGAGCGGCGCGCGGGCGAGATCGGCCGGCGTGCGGAACGGCCCGTGACGCTTCAGGAACGACGGGCTGCACATCGGCACCATCGCGCCCGGCAGCAGCCGCTCGCAGCGATAGCCGGGCCAGTCGCCGGTGCCGAAGCGGATCGACAGATCCGACGCATCGCTTCGGTAGTTGCGGTGATGCGCGTACAGCACCGTGACGTCGACGTCGGTGTTGTCGGCCAGGAACGCATGCAGCCGGGGAATGAACCAGCCGATGCCGAGCAGCGGAATCAGGCTGACGGTGATCTGGCGCAGCGACGAACGGTCGCGCACGAAGCGCGTCGCGCTGCGCAGCACCGAGAATGCCGCGCTGATCGACCGGTAGTAGTCGCGCCCTTCGTCGGTGAGCGCAAGCAGCCGGCCTTCGCGTACCGTCAGCGGCGTCTGGATGAACGCTTCGAGCAGTTGCAGCTGATGGCTGACCGCCGACGGCGTGATGTCGAGTTCGCCGGCCGCCGCGGTGACCGAACCGAGACGCGCGAATGCTTCGAACGCACGCACCGCGCGCAGCGGTGGATCGTGCGGCAATTGTTCGATATTTTTCATGTATCGAATTTTATCGAAAAGTCAGGGTAAGCGACAACACAAAAATATCCCGTATTTACAAAGATATACGCTAATGTGTGGAGAACGGCATAAGCATCCAACAATTGGATATTTGGGGTTTGAATGTCGAATATTTAATATTTTTCATGTTTTTGATCCGATTGACCGGTCCCCGCACATGAAAATCGCTTTCCTCCCCGCCAGCCTCGCCTTCTCGGCGGCCGCCCTGGTCGCCTCCGTTCCCGCGTTGGCGCAGTCCGCTCCGCAGACGGTCCTGATCGGTCTCGCCGCGCCGCTCACCGGCCCGTCCGCGCGGATCGGCAAGGACTTGCAGAACGGCGCGCAACTCGCGATCGACGACGCGAACGCGAAGCATCCGACCATCGGCGGCAAGCCGGTCGTCTACAAGCTCGTCGCGGCCGACGACCAGTCCGACCCGCGCACGGCCGTCGCGGTCGCGCAGCAACTCGTCGACCAGCACGTGATCGGCGTCGTCGGTCACTGGAACACGGGCTGCAGCGTGCCGGCGTCGCGCGTGTACCGCGATGCGGGCATTCCGCAGATCGCGCCGGCGTCCACCGGCCATCAATACACGCAGCAGGGCTACGCGACGGCGTTCCGCATCATGGGTCACGACGATGCGGGCGGCCATTTCACCGGTGAGTACGCGGTGAAGACGCTGAAGGCGAAGCGCATCGCGGTGATCGACGATCGCACGTCGTTCGGCGCGGGGCTGGCCGAGCAGTTCATCAAGGGCGTGCAGGCGAACGGCGGGACCATCGTCGATCGTCAGTACGTGAACGACAAGACGACCGATTTCAGCGGCGTGCTGACCGCGATCAAGGGCAAGCGCGCGGATCTCGTGTTCTTCGGCGGCCTCGACGCGCAAGCCGCGCCGATCGCGCGCCGGCTGCGCCAGCTCGGCGTGAACGCGCCGCTGCTCGGCGCGGGCGGCTTCGTGAGCCAGACCTTCCTGTCGCTCGCCGGCAAGGACGGCGACGGCGTGACGGCGCTCGAACCGGGCCTGTCGCTCGACCGGATGCCGGGCGGCAAGGCGTTCGACACGCAATACCAGGCCCGTTTTCATGCGCCGATCGAGCTGCATGCGCCGTTCGCGTACGACGCGGCCGCCACGCTGATCGCGGCCGCGCAGAAGGCCGGCACGACGCAGCCGGCGAAGCTGGTCGCGGCCGTTCGCGCGATCGACCGGCTCGGCGTGACGGGGCGCATCGCGTTCGACGCCGAAGGCAACCTGAAGGACCCGGCCTTCACGATCTACCAGGTGCGCGGCGGCAAGTGGGCCGTCGTCGACGTGCTCGGCGGCTCGCGCACCGCAGCCAAGTAACGACAAAACGACCAACACGATCTCCATGACCGAAGCGAACCAGACATCCGCCGCCGCCCCCGAGGACTCGCGCCTCGGGATCCTCGCGCGGCGCCGCATCGAAGCGGAAATCATCAAGCCGATCTACGAGATCATGAAGCGCGAGTTCGGCGCCGAGCGCGCGCAGGCCGTGATCGCGGAAGCCGTGCGCGGCGCGGCCGTCGACGCGGGCCGGACGTTCGCCGCGCAGGAGCCGGACGGCACGAGCGTGAAATCGTTCATCGCGCTGCAGGTGCTGTGGGAGAAGGACGATGCGCTCGACGTCGAGGTGCGGCGCGCGGACGACGCGCACTACGACTACGACGTGCATCGCTGCAGTTACGCGGAGATGTATCACGCGATGGGGCTCGGCGAGATCGGGCACCTGCTGAGCTGCGCGCGCGACAGCTATTTCATCCAGGGCTATGCGCCGGACATCGCGCTCACGCGCACGAGCACGATCATGCAGGGCGGCAAGCGCTGTGATTTCCGCTATGCGCTGCAACCCGCGCCGGAGAACGGCGATGCGTGACGCTCCCGCAAGCATGCCGCGCGTCGACGGCGACCGCCTGTGGGCGTCGCTCGAACGGATGGCGCAGATCGGCGCGACGCCGAAGGGCGGCGTGTGCCGTCTCGCGCTGACCGACCTCGACCGCGAGTCGCGCGACCTGTTCGTGCAGTGGGCGCGTGAAGCCGGTTGCACGGTGCGCGTCGATCGGATGGGCAACGTGTTCGCGCGCCGCGCCGGTCGCCGTCCCGACGCCGCACCGGTGATGACGGGCTCGCATGCCGATTCCCAGCCGACCGGCGGGCGTTACGACGGCATCTACGGCGTGCTCGGCGGGCTCGAAGTGGTGCGCGCGCTGAACGACGCGGGCATCGAGACCGAGCGTCCGGTCGACGTCGTGATCTGGACCAACGAGGAAGGCTCGCGCTTCGCGCCGGCGATGGTGTCGGCCGGCGTGTTCTCGGGCGTCTATACGCTCGAATACGGACTGTCGCGCACCGACGGCGCGGGCCGGACGATCGGCGAGGAGCTCGAACGGATCGGCTACGCGGGCGCGGAGCCGGTCGGCGGCTATCCGGTGCACGCGGCATATGAGCTGCACATCGAGCAGGGCGCGATTCTCGAACGGGCCGGCAAGACGATCGGCGTCGTGACGGCCGGGCAGGGGCAGCGCTGGTACGAGGTGACGCTCACCGGTGTCGACGCGCACGCGGGCACGACGCCGATGGCGTTCCGCCGCGACGCGCTGGTCGGCGCGGCGCGGATGATCTCGTTCGTCGAAGTGCTCGGCCGCCGCTACGCACCGGATGCGCGCGCAACGGTCGGCATGATCGAGGCGCGGCCGAATTCGCGCAACACGGTGCCGGGCGGCTGCTTTTTCACGGTGGAATTCCGGCATCCCGACGATGCGGTGCTCGACGAACTGGACGCGGCGTTGCGCGCGGAGCTCGCGCGCGTGGCCGACGAAACCGGCCTCGGCGCGCAGATCGAGCAGATCTTCACGTATGCACCGGTGCCGTTCGCGCCACGCTGCATCGACACGGTGCGCGACGCGGCGCGCTCGCTCGGGCTGTCGCACATGGACATCGTGTCCGGCGCGGGCCACGACGCATGCTATGTCGCGCGTGTCGCGCCGACCGGCATGATCTTCGTGCCGTGCGTCGACGGGCTGAGCCACAACGAGGCCGAAGCGATTACGCCCGAATGGGCGACGGCCGGCGCCGACGTGCTGTTGCGCGCGGTGCTGCAGAGCGCGCAGGAAGCGTAAGCGCGACGGGTGCGGCCGGGGTGGCCCGCGTTACTTCCCCGCGTTGCGCCGCGCCATGTACGCGAGATACGCGACGATCTGGTCGAGTTCGCGGTCGCTCAGCTGATCGGGCGGAAACGCCGGCATGCTGCGGCCCGGCCAGTCGCGCACCGACGCCGGGTTGCGGATGTAGCGACGCAGCGCGGCCGGCTGGAAGTAGTCGACCGGGTTCATCGGCGTGTTCAGGTCGGGGCCGGCGTGGCTGCTGCCCGCGCCGTCGATGCGGTGGCACGCGAGACATTGCGTGACGAACAGGTGCTGGCCCGCGCGGGCCGGATCGTTCGCGGGCAACGCGGCGTCGACGGCGAGCGACGGCCAGCGCGCGAGCGGCGACGATTCGATCGTGATGCGCACGATCTGGTACGGCCACTGCTCGCCGCGCACCGACGACGCGTCCGGCCCGAGCCATACGAGATAGAACGGCCCCGCGCTGACCTGCTTGCCGGGCAGTTTCGGCCACGGATGGGCCGGATCCTCGATCGCGAGCCACGGGATCGCGCCGGCCGGCGCGCGGCGGCGCACGAGATCGAGCGGCAGTTGCGCGGCGAAACCGTCGGCCGCGCGCGTTTCGAGCACCCCGTCGGCCGGCAGCGGCGTGTCGCCGAGCAGCGCGGCGAACGGCACGGCGCGGAACGTCATCGGCCGGCCGTACGCGATGTCGCGCGGCACGTGGATGTCGGTCGCGTCCGTACGGGCGAGCAGCGTCTGGCGGGTGACGGCGCGGGCCGTGCCGTCGGTGTCGAGTTCGAGCGTGGACTGGGCCGACGCGCGTTGCCCGAGCAGGCAAACCGTCAGCAGCACAAGCGAAAACCACTGGCGCTTCAGCATTCGTTCTCCGGGAAAGGGCGTTCCGGCGGCGGCAGGAGGCGGGACGCCGCGGCCGATGGAAGGAGTCGGGCGACAGTCTATCCGGTACGGGCGGCGCTGGCGAATTCGGCGCGGGAAACGCGCGGCGGCGATGATTGGACCAGCACGCGCCGGCGCCCGACTACCGGGCGCGTGACGGGGCGAGGGCGCGTCGTCGCGCGATCCGGACGGGGAAAACGACAGGCACGGTGGCGGCACGCGATCGGCCCGCGCCCGCGACATGGCGTGACGCGCCCGCCTTCAATGACTCGAACACGACACTTCGTTCTTCGGCATCGGCGTGTCGCGCGCCGGTTCGAAATCGGCTTCGCGCATCCCCGACGGCGTCAGTGACACGAAATGCATCGCCGTGCCGCGCGCCGGGAAACCGGCGACGCCGGTCGAGCCCCACGGAACGGGTGAGCGCTGCACGCCGCTCACCGCCATGTTCGCCGGCGCCAGCGCGAGCGTCAGCAGCCGCCCGTCGCGGGTCGGCACATACGCATGTGTGCCGGCGACGCCGATGCCCGATTCGCGCACCGACGCGGGCAGGCAATCGAGCGTCGCCGTGCGGCGGCCGTCCGGCGCGATCAGCATCGCGACGCCGCGATCGTCCGCGGTCGTCGTGACGACGATGAAACGGTCGATCTCCGGCACATAGGCGGCCGAATACACGTAATACTGGATCGCGTCGTTCAGCGAGCCGAGTTTTTCCAGCTTCGCGGTGACCGGATCGAACATCGCGTATTCGAGTGTCGCGTCCGTGCTGCCGTCGATGAACTTCTGCCACACGAGCAGCGCGTTGCGCGGCGAGCCCGCGATCACGGGCCACCACTCGCGGCGATGCGGCGCGACCGCGACGTGGTTCAGAACGCGCCCGGCCGCGTCGTAGGTTTTCAGGTACACGCCGTTGCCGCTGCCGAGGTTGTCGACACCGCCGCCGTTGACCCAGTCGGTCGAATAGAACACGACGAAGCGGTCGGCGACCGTCGCGACGTGCCCCGAATGACCGCCCGATTCGACGTCGTTCGGGTAGGGCTTGACCGGCTTCAGGTCGCGGCGGTAGATGCCGTAGCGCTGGCTGACTTCCTGCGACGTGTTCCAGCCGTCCTCGAACGTGACGAAGATGTCGCCGTGTGCATTCTGCGCGATCGACACGGGTTCCTGCGCCTCCGGGCGGCTGATGAACGTACGGACGTGCAGCACGCGCGGCTTGTCCGGCTGCCATTCGCCGACGTACACGTCATGCGGCCAGCTGCCGCTGCGCAGCGCACCGCGCGGCACGATGCCCGAGCTGCTGAAGAACACCCAGCGTTTGCCGTCGCCGGCGTCGGCCACGCCGATCCCGTGCATGAAGCGCCGCGGGTCGCCGGTGTCCTGCGGCGACGGGGCGCTCGGCACGGTGACCGTATGCACGGCCGGCGCGCCGGCAAAGGCAAACGGCGACACCGCGCCGACGCCGCATGCGCCGCCGAGCACGGCCGCGGCCAGCCGCATGACCGTCTGCGCCGGACGCATTCGCCGCTTCATTCGACGGTCACCGATTTCGCGAGGTTGCGCGGCTTGTCGACATCGGCGCCGCGCGTACAGCCGACGTGATAGGCGAGCAATTGCAGCGGGATCACGTTGACGATCGGCGACAGCAGGTCGCCCGATTCGCGTACGCGGATCAGGTGCGTGTCGCGGTCGGCGTCGATTTCGAGCTGATTGCCGGCCAGTACGTAGAGCCGCCCGCCGCGCGCGCGCACCTCGGCCATGTTGGATTTCAGCTTCTGGAACAGACGGTCGTCCGGCGCGATCGTGACGACCGGCATCGCGCTCGTGACGAGCGCGAGCGGCCCGTGCTTCAGTTCGCCGGCCGCATAGCCTTCCGCATGGATGTACGACACCTCCTTGAGCTTCAGCGCGCCTTCCATCGCGATCGGGAAATGGATGCCGCGGCCGAGGAACAGCGCGTTCTCGGTGCGGGCGAACTTCGCGGCCCAGCCCATGATCTGCGTTTCCAGCGCGAGCGCGTGGCCGATGCGATCCGGCAGCGCGCGCAACTGCTTCAGGTGCGTCGCGACCTGCGCGGCATCGAGCCGGCCGCGCAGCTGCGCGAGCGTCAGCGTCAGCACGAACAGCGCGACGAGCTGCGTGGTGAACGCCTTGGTCGATGCGACGCCGAGCTCGATGCCGGCCCGCGTCAGGAACCGCAGCGGCGCATTGCGCGCGATCGTGCTGGTCGCGACGTTGCAGATCGCCATCGACAGTTCCTGGCCCATCGCGCGCGCCTGCTCGATCGCGCCGATGGTGTCGGCTGTTTCGCCCGACTGCGAGATGCCGACGACGAGCGTGCGCGGATCGGCCACCGTGTCGCGGTAGCGGAATTCGCTGGCGATCTCGACCTGCGCGGGCACGCCGGCGATGCTTTCGAGCCAGTATTTCGCGGTCAGGCCCGCGTAGTAGCTGGTGCCGCAGCCGAGCAGCAGCACGCTTCTGACCCGCGACAGCAGCCCGCGCGTGGCTTCCGTCGCGTCGAACAGCGCCGGCGAGATCGTGTCGATGCCGTCGAGCGTGCTGTCGATCGCCTTCGGCTGCTCGAAGATCTCCTTCTGCATGAAGTGCTGATACGGCCCGAGCGCGGCGTCGTCCGCGCGCGCCTTCACTTCGCACAACGGGCGCCGCGCTTCCTGTCCGCCCGCATCGACCACGGCGATGCGCTCCGGCGTGATCAGCGCGACGTCGCCGTCCTCCAGGTACACGAAGCGGTCGGTCAGGTCGCCGAGCGCCGCGCAGTCGGACGCGAGGTAGTTCTGCTCGGCGCCGATGCCGATCACGAGCGGCGAGCCGGCGCGCGCGGCGACGAGGCGCTGCGGCTCGCGCGCGCCGAGCACCGCGATCGCGTACGCACCGTGCAGCCGTTTGACGGCGCGCACGACCGCGTCGAACAGGTCGTCGCGATAGAGGCTGTGGATCAGGTGCGCGATGACTTCGGTGTCGGTCTGCCCGCGAAACGTGTAGCCGCGCTCACGCAGCTCGGCGCGCAGCGTGTCGTGGTTCTCGATGATCCCGTTGTGCACGACCGCGATCGTGTCGCCCGACATGATCGGATGCGCGTTCATTTCCGACGGCGCGCCGTGCGTCGCCCAGCGCGTATGCGCGATGCAGGTCTGCGCTTCGAGACCGAGCGTCAGCACGCGATCCTGCAGGTCCGTCACGCGTCGCAGCGTGCGTTCGCTGCGCAGGCGCCCGTCACGCTGCACGGCGATGCCGCACGAATCGTAGCCGCGATATTCGAGCCGGCTCAGCGCATTGACCAGTTGCGGCACCTGATTGTTCAGGCCGCTTGCTCCGACGATTCCGCACATGATTCACCTCGTCTCCAGGAAGTTGCCGGCTGGCGCGCGACGCGCGGCAGCACGATGCCGGAAGCGGTGCCTCGTCGCGCGGCAGGCGTCGCGCGCGGCGCGGCACGTCTCCGGCGATTTATTCGCGGGGCTGCGGGCCGGCATGCGCGACCCATTCGATGCCCGAAATCGACCCGTTCGCGTCGTGCGACGCGACCAGAATGCGCGTGGTGCGCCGCGTGCCGCGCCGGCGCTCGCTTGCCAACGCGGTCGGCGGCACCGAGCGCACCTTCACGCTGGCCGAGCGCCGCAGCATCTTCGACACGCGCAACCGGTAGGCGAACGGATGCACGACGCGCCCCGCGATCAGCCACATGACGATCGTGCCGGCGATCAGCGCGATGCTGGTCACGTAGAACACGATCTGCTCGATCGGCATCTCGGCCTCGTTGAACGGCAACAGGTAACGGTACGTATAGATGCAGATCGATGCCCAGACGCCCCCGACCAGCGCGGGCCGCACGAGGCGGAACCATGCGACGAGCACGGGCCCGACGATGTTGCCGCGTTCGGCGATCATGTCGCGCGGGGCGCGCAGGGAAAGGTCAATAATCGGCGCGTTCTTCATGTTGAATGCCTCGGTCGGGACTGACCCATACGGCGCGCTTGCCACGGCCCCGCAGCACGACGGCGGGCAGGGCGATGACGGTGGTGATCATGCTGATCAGCCAGAACGCGACGGGGTACCAGATGGTGTCAAGGAAGTACATCAGGAGTTTTTCGTCGTAACGACGATCGATCATGCTGCCGATGATCAGCTGCAGGATGCAGGTCGCGACCAGCAGCATCCCGTGCCAGTGCGGCACCACGGACACATGCCAGTTCGGCGGAAGCGGGTAGACGACGTCGATCAGCGCGAGCAGCAGGATGAACGACATCGAGTACGCCCACGCGATGCCGATCAGGTATTCGGCGAACAGCGGCCACATCATCATCTGGGTCGGCCGCATCAGCGTGCCCGCGTACTTGAGCAGCACCTGGATGCCGCCCTTGGACCAGCGCAGCCGCTGCCGGTAGAGCCCCTTGATCGTCTCCGGCATCAGGATCCAGCTGAGCGCGTGCGGCTCGTACACGACGCGCCAGTCGCGGCACTGCAGCTTCCAGCTGATGTCGATGTCCTCGGTGAGCATGTCCGAGCTCCAGTAGCCGACATCGGCGAGCGCGGTCTTGCGGAACATCGTGATCACGCCCGACACCGTGAAGATGCGGCCGTACACCTGCTGCGTGCGCTTGATCAGCCCGACGATCGACGAGAATTCACCGACCTGCATGCGGCCGAGCAGCGACGTGCGCGTGCGGATGCGCGGGTTGCCGGTCACCGCGCCCACGCCCGGATCGGTCAGGAAATGCTCGAGCATCCAGCCGATCGCATCGTGCGCGAGCAGCGCGTCGCCGTCGATGCACAGCAGGTATTCCGCGTTCGACACGGCCGCCGCGGTCGTGAGCCCGACCGCCTTGCCTTCGTTGCGCGCGTGATGGATCACGAGCAGCCGCGGAATCTCGACGGCCAGCTCGTTGAGGATCTCGCCGGTGCGGTCCTTGCTGCCGTCGTTGACCGCGATGATGTCGTAGTTCGGATACTGCATCCCGTTCAGGTGGCCGATCACGCTGCGCGCGTTCGCGGCTTCGTTGAAGCAGGGCACGACGATCGAGACTTTCGGGATGCCGCTCGACGCGATCGTGCGCGTCGACAGCTCGCGGCCTTCCTCGAGCAGGAAGTAGTGCACGACGCCGCCGATCATCCACAGATACGACATGAAGAACGGATAGTAGAAGACGAAATCCTGCAGGCGCTGGATCAGGCTGTGGGTGGTCATGGCGTCTTGGTTCCGTGCGACTGCTGCATCTGCATCAGCGCGTTGATCGAGGTGGGGTCGAGGCGCGACTTCAGCGACATCACGTCGCGCATCGCGTCGAGCTCAGGCTGGCCGTTCAGGAAGTTGTCGGGGTAGTAGCCGAAATTCACGGCGCCCTCGCTGCGCAGCCGCCGCATCTGCGCGAGCAGCGTGCCGGCCGGCACCGCCTTCTGCCCGTGCCAGTCGTACGCCTGCAGTTCGAACACGGTGCGCTGCAGCCCGCGCTGCTTCGTGCGTACCGCCTTCACGAGCTGGTCGAGCCAGCCGTCGGGGTCCTTCGCCTGTTCCATGTACGGCATCGCCATCAGCGCGACGTAGTCGTAGGCGGCGAGGAAATCGTCGTAGTTCTGCGCGAACCACGCTTCCGATTCGGGCTTGAGCACCGGCATCGCGAAGATGTTGCGCGCGGTCAGCACGTCGCCGACGTTCTGGTGCGCCAGCACGATCTGCTCGAGCTGCCGGGTCATGTCGATCAGGTAGCGCGTCTTCTGGTGCGTCCAGCGCTTCATCAGGTCGGGGTTCTCGCGGATCTTGCCGATGTCGGCCGGCAGCCCCCATTGCGAATAGGTGCGCAGCGCATGCCGGCCCCCATCCTCGTAGTCGTCGAGCACCGCGTCGTCGCTGAACAGGATGCCGCTGAACGACGCGTGCTTGCTGAGATCCTCGTAGATCTGCTGGATCATCAGCCGCGCATCGGGATCGAACGGGCTCAGCCGGAACACGCGCGTGCCGTTCTCGCGGGCCGGCGCGCCGCCGAATGCGCTGACGGCTTCGAGCGAGCGGAGCTTGTCGGCCGGCGGCCGGAACGCGAGCACCGGCATCCACGCGTACACCTGCACGTTGGCGCGCGTGTTGAGCTGCCACGCGGCACGCGAGAACAGGTCGGAACGCATCGGCAGGTGCCGGTTCGGGAAATACACCGCTTCGGCCACGCCCGTGCCCTTCGGGTCCGCATACGCCTGCAGGTACACCGATTTCGGCTGCATCCGGTAGATGCGCTCGATCAGCTTGCCGAGATTCGCTTCCTGTCGCGCGGGATCGGGGTCGTAGACCTGGTCGAGATCGACCTGCACGGTGCGCTCGGGCACGTCGACGTCGCCGCGGTTGGACGCCGGCTCGCGCATCGAGCGCTCGAACCCGCCGATATCGACGTCGTACATCATCAGGATCCGTCTCAGCCGGTCCAGCGGCACGTCCGGCGTATTCGGGCCGGCGTCGAGGCTGAACTGGATGTCCATGCCGAGCGACGTCGAGATCTGGCGCACCGGCTGGTTTTCCGCGCCGTACGGCCACACCATCGAGCGTGCGACGAGGCCGGTGCGCTCGCGGATCTGCCGCACGCACGTCTGCAGGTCGTCGTGCACGCGGGCGTGGAATTCGGCGTCGGTTTCATAGCGTTTCTGGTCTTGCAGGTAGAGATGCGACGTGGTCGCCGGCAACTCGTTGCCTTGCGGATTCGCGATCGCACCGTGGTGGAGATTGTGGGTGTGGCAGCCGAGCTCGACGAATTCCGACTGCCCGAGCTTCTTCACCTCGTCCCACGACAGGAAGTAGTCGCGCGGTACCTGCACCTTGTCGCTGATGCGGATCGGCGTATCCGCCGGTGTATCGATCCACGCGGTGACGAGGCCCATCACGGCCGGATACTTGAAGCGCTCGAGCAGCGGCAGCACCTTCGTGTAGTGGCTGCGAAAGCCGTCGTCGAACGTGAGCAGCACCGAGCGCGGCGGCAGCGGCTTGCCGCCGTGCCGCGATTCCTCGATCTGCTTGACCGTGATGGTGTGGTAGTTGTTGGTCTGCAGCCACGAGAAGATCGCGGTGAGCGTGCCGGTATCGACCGCGAACGGATCGATGATCGCCGTCGGCGACGAAAACGACGCCATCAGGTTGTCGCGCACGTCGTGCATGCAGATCACGCGGAACGTCTTGCCGTCGGCCGGATCGGACGGCGGCAGCAGGTCGATCATCTTGGCGTTGGTCACGCCCGGGAACAGCGAACAGGCGGCAAACGTGCCGAGGCATCCGCACATGAAGGTCCGTCTGGATTGCAGCATTGCCGATCTCCTTGCTAAAACGGCAGGTTGAGCGACAGGAAGCCGGTTTCGGAGCGCTCGCGCTGGCCGTCGTATGCGTGGCTGCTGACCTCGACGCCGTAGCTCAGCGTGATGTCGTGCTTGAACGTCCACGCGTGCTCGAGACGCGCGCTCCACAGCGGGCTGGTGCCGAAGCCGCGCTCGTTGTACACGCCGCCCGACACCGACACGCGCTGCTGCAGCCCCGTGTCGCCTTTCTTCCACAGCGTCAGCTGATGCATGACGGTCGCCGCGGCCGCGTAGTCGCGACCGGGGCTGAAGTAGGGCGCGTCATGGCGCGTGTTGCTGTCGGTGCCGAGATTCAGCGAGACGTTGACGAGCTGGTTCGCGGACGTATACACGCGCTGCGTGGCGGTCGCCGCGATTTCCTGGTGCAGGTTCGAATCGCTGTAGCGGCTCACGCCGTAGCTCAGCTTGACTTCGCGCCGGTCGTTCTGGCGATACACGACCTCGACGTTCGCGGAGCGGCCCCAGATGTGCGCGGCATACGCTTTCCACGGCAGCGAGTTGTCGTTGGTGTCGAGCCCCGCGCTGACCGTCCAGTAGTCGTTCAGTGCGTACGCGATCGTCCCGCGGCCGCCGGTTCGGCCGTCTCCGCCGAGCGAGCGCGTGACCTCGCCCAGCACGGTGAGCGGCCCGTGCCGGTAGTCGCCGCCGATGCCCGTGCGTGTGCGGCTGACGCTGCCGCCGTCGGTTTGCGCATGGCCGTAGAACGTATGCGCGAAGACCCGCCAGTTGTCGCCGAACGGTTGCGAGTAGATGTAGCTGTCCGACGTGAAGCTGTTGTCGGCCAGCGCGCTGTTGCCGTGCTCGAAGCTCAGGTCGGTCGTGAACACCGGGCTGCGGTATGCCTTGTAGTCGCGCTTGAAGCCGCGCACGGCGCCGCTGTCCGGGAACGTGTTGCCCAGCGTCTGGTCGACGGTCTTCGCGGTCGCGTAGTCATCCGCCGTGAGCGATGCGCGGCCGAGGCCCGCGAGCATCTCGACGCTGTCCGGGTGATCGGTCAGCGACGCGCGATACATCGAGATCGCCTGGCGTGGATGCGATTGGCCCGACACCGCATCGGCGTGCGCGGCGCGGATCTCCGCGTTGAACGGCACCTCTTTCTCGAGCTGTTCGAGGGCGGCGATCCCCTGGTCGGCGTGACCCGTGAAGATCAGGTATTGCGCGCGCAACCGGTAGTAACGCAGATAGTCGCTTTCTCCGGGACCGACGTTGGTCACCTGCTTGGCGGGCGGCAGCGACTTCTCCATGTCGTCGAGCACCTGCTTCGCTTCCGGCGCGCGTGCCTGGTCGACGTACGACCAGAACAGCCCTTCGCGCAGCTCGATCGGCTGCGTGCGGGCGCCATACTGGAAGCCGCGCGTCGCGCGATCGGTCGGCGATGCGGTGGCCTGCTTCAGCGCACGCGCGTACACGGCGTTCGCCTTGGCCGGCTCGCCCAGGTACAGGTACGCGTCGCCGACGGCCGCCAGTGCGTCGATCGAGATTTCCGCGTTGGACGGAATCGTCTCGAACGTCGCGACGGCCGTCTTCATGTCGCCGCGTGCCGCAAGGGCGACGACCCGGTCGCCCGCGAGCGCGGTGCGGACCGGCGTGTACTCGGGCGTGGGCGGTATCCGCTTGTCGAGGTCGTCCGCCGCACGCAGGGCGCTGTCGATTCCGTCGAAGCGGTCCGAACTCGTCATCGAGCGCGACTTGTCGCGTCCGCCGCGCACTTGCTGGCGAATCGACAGTTCTTCCAGTTGCGCGATATCGACGGCGGAGAACGCATCGGGCCGGGCCTTCGCTTCGTCGAGCGCCTTGACCGCGCCGCCGCTTGCCGCGAGGCCGAACACGTCGTTGCGCACCGTCGCGACGTCGGCGGTGCGGAGATTCGGCGCCTGCGCATTCGGCGCTTCGACGTCCGGGCCTTGCGACCGCTGGATCGGCTCGCCGGGGAGCTGCGCGCCGGGCGACTGCGAATTCGGTTGCCGGGACGACGGCGGTTCGGCGCCGGACGGCTGGGTCATGGGCGCGGGCGAATTCGGCATCGGCGTGCCGGATGCCTGCGCGGTGAGCGTCGGCGTAGCGGCTGTGGTCGGTGTAGCCGGCGGTGCGGTGGTCGTGGCCTGGGCGCGCTGCCGCGGTGCCTCGGACGTTTGCGTGCGTGGCCGCGGCGTATCCGGCGGCGTGTCGAATGCCTGCGCCAGCAGCATCGGCGCATTCGACACTTGCGCCGCTGGCGCAGGTGCATTCGTCGATGGCGCGGCCGGCTGCGGCGCATCCGGGTCCACCACGACCGTGGTCGGCATCGCCGGGTTCGGCGCCTGCGCGATCTGCATCGATGCGTCCGACGCTTGCGCGATCGGCGTTGGTGCAAGCGGCGGCTGCGTGCCCGAACCCGGCGCGGCCTGCGTCGACGCGCCCGGGGGCTGCAGGTCGGGCGGCAACGCATCAGGCGCGCCGCGGGACCCGGCGATTTCGCTCGCGCTGCCCGGTTCCGCGTCTCCTTCGGCGGCAAGACACGGGCCGGACGCGACGAGCAGGCACAGCAACGGCGCATGCAGGAGGATCCGCCGGTTCGGCGGAGCGACGGTGGTGCATTGTTGTTGACGATTGTTGGCCACGGTGTGTCCTCACTTTGAAACGATCACATCGGTTGCACGCCCGACGGCGCTCGTCGCCGGCCGTCGCCCCGTCGGGCGGCGAGGCCCGGCGGGATCCGGCCAGGTCACAGGCGGTTGCGGATCGCTTGTCCAAGCAGCGCGCGCGATTCGCTGTTCTTCGGGTCGATGGCGAGTGCACGGCTCGCGTTTTGCTCCACACAGCTCCATTCGTCGATCCGTGCGCACCAGCGCGCCTTGGCCAGAGCGCGGGCGCCTTCCAGCTCATCGTGCGTGACGCTGGTGGCCTCCATGTGCGACGTGCCCGCGACATACGACTGCGGTTGCGGTTTCGGCACGGGGTCGGGGTGTTTTCTCGTGCGCGCCAGCGTCTGCGAACGTGACGTCCGGTGCGTGTCGCCCGGGCGCGTCGTGCGACTGCCGGTCGACGCGGCGTGCGGATTGGCCGCCAGCCTCGTCGGCGGCACGTGCGCGGGGCGCGTACGTGTCGTGTCGGAGCGGGCCGCCGTTTGCGGCGGCACGGCCGGTTCGGCCACGGCCGACACGGCGGGGGGAGCGGAGGCGGACGGCGGAACCGGTCCGGCCTGCGCGAGCGTCGAGGTCGAGCCGGCTGGCGCGGCGGTGCCGGACACGCGGCCGGTTGCCGCCACGATGAGCTCGCGGGACTTGCCGACGGCGTTTCCGATCACGCGGGCGATATCGTGCGTCACGCTCGCATGGCCGACCCTCGTGTCCCGCTCGACGTACGCGAAGGCACCGAAGATCGCGGCAAATGCGGCGACGCTGAGCGCCGCGTTCTTTCCCGGACCCCACGAGGGTTTCGGCTGACGGGCGGGCGAGCCGTCCGGTCGTTCTGCACGAGGCATGCATGACTCCTTGATTCGATGCGATCCACGATTGGCGCGATCGGAGAGGGGCGGCGCGACGTTCACCAGCGCAACTGCGTCGTGAGCGTGCCCGTCTCGACGATCGCGAACTGGGTTGCTCCCTGATAGGTCCCTTCGACCCGGTAGCTCGCATCGGGCACGCTGAACAGGCAGCGCGATCCCGATGCGGCGAATTCGACCAGCACGCGCCCATGTCGGCGCAGGCGCACCTGCACGTTGGAGAGCGGCTGCCCGGTATGTTCCGAGACGAACGACACGCCCAGGTTGTACGGACGCCCGTCGGGGGGAAGCGGTGCGGTGCCGTCGATCCGCGCATCGCCGCAGATATACGAAATCACGTACCGGTTCGCCCCCGGCCCGGACGCCGGTGAGGAGGCCGCCGGTGTCTGGGCCATGGCGTTCATGCACAGCGTGGAGACGAAGACGCTCAGGAAAGCGCGAGCATGCTGTCGAAGCGAGGGTGACATTGCAATCTCCCGTCCGGAATCGATGACGTGCATCGACTCCGAGTCGAATTTGCCAACGTTCTTTTTGCGACACGCTATTGATACACGATGGTTTTTGAACCAACAACCGCGTGTGGTCGGAATGGGACGGGGGTGAAAGATCCTATTTAAATAGGATAAGGATGAATTGCTGAGGATCGCTTAATGCTGAATAAAGTCGATATTGCCGAACATGAAAATTGCTCTTCGGTAGCGATGATCGAGCACGCTTTGAATCACATCGGAGGTATCGACGTTCGTGCCGAAAAATAACGACTGATAAAAGAAACTCTTGCGCCTGTATTCGAGGCGAATCGATGAAGGTCCGGATACAGGTCGCACATCGTGAAATGAGGGTGCGACGTTTTTGATGATTCCGACAGTTACAGGTAAATCGAAACTTGTGTAACAAGGTATTTCTGTCTGGAAAGGCGGGCCGATTATTCTTACTTAATACCGAAAACAGTAAAAAATACGACATGAATCGCAAACGTTTGCGTGTTCGGGAGATCGATTAAGAGCCGTTGAGGGATTTTACGGAGTCCGACGGGATTATCGATTGCTATCGGGAGAACGCGTATTCGCGCCGCGGATATCCACGGCGCGAATATGCCATCAGCGGCTGCCGCCCGCGCTTCGCCGCGCGCTGCGCATCGCCGGGGCGGCCGCTTCTTCAATGCCTGTCGCACCGTCGATCGCCGCGTGCGGCCGGTTCATGATGTAGGTCCACAGCTGCTCCGCCGCGAGCCCGCGTTTGCGCGCCGACCGATACAGGCGGATTTCGAGTTCGGTGATCCAGTCGCCGGTGCCCGCGCACACGAGCGTGCCCTCTGCGAGCTCCTTCGCGACGCAGCTTTCCGGCAGCCAGCCGATGCCGTGCCCGGCCACGACCATGCCTTTCAGCGCCTCGGACATGTGCGTTTCGAAACACCGGTGCAGCACGTACGGCTCGGTCGCATTCAGCAACAGCATCTCGAC
The DNA here is from genome assembly GCF_015712225.1 of Burkholderia sp. 9775_39. Lineage (NCBI taxonomy): Bacteria > Pseudomonadati > Pseudomonadota > Betaproteobacteria > Burkholderiales > Burkholderiaceae > Burkholderia > Burkholderia sp. 9775_39. The sequence goes on from NZ_JACCQC010000032.1 coordinate 53,695, forward strand.
GATGTTGCCGAGAAAGGCGCCCGACGAATACGCGAGCAGCGGCAGCGGGGCATCGGGCGTGCCGGGCAGCTGGAACACCGGCTCGCCGCGTGCATCGGGTGTCGACACGGGCAGGATGCGTTCGACGCCGAGACTGACGAACGGGAAGTGATTCGGGTCGAGCACGATCGGCAACTGCGGATGGTGATAGCCGAGCAGCAAATCGCATTCGCCTTCGACCAGTTGCTGGACGCCTTCCGGCACGTTCACCGCATTGACGCGGGCAGTGACGTGGCCGACCTCGCCGTTGAGCTGCTTGAGCCATTCGGGAAACAGCGTGAACACGAGCGTATGCGCGACGGCGAAACGCACGACCTGGTCGCTCGCCGCGAACTGGTCGTAGCCGTTCACGAGGTTGCGCGCCGCATACATGCTGCGCAGGATGTCCGCGGCCAGCCCGCGGAACATCTGGCCGGCGGGCGTCAGCGTGATCGGGTTGATGCTGCGGTCGACCAGCTTCGCGTCCATCCAGGTTTCGAGCGCGGCGATTCGTCTGCTGAATGCCGACTGCGTCAGGTGCCGGTGACGCGCGGCCCGGGAAAAGCTCTTGGTATCCGCAAGGCTCAGGAAATCTTCCAGCCACTTTGCTTCCATTTCGATCTTCGCTTTTTATAGTCGGGCGCCTGAAAGGCGGCGCCGTCTGCCGCACCAACGTTCTAGCGTACCGCGCCTCGCGCCGGTCGAGCCGATGTTTTTTTTCGATCGGTGTCAGTCGAAATATGCATGGGCGTTGTCGCCGGGATTACGGCTGCATAGCGTTGAGGTGCCGGACCCGGCTTAACCGGACAGTTCACCGCGTCGGACTGTCCGCGCCGCCGCGGACGGTACTTCCCCCCAGGGCCGGCTGCGCCGTGCGCGCGCCGGCCCGCCCGCCCGCGATCGTTCCGCGGTGCGGGCCCGCCACTTTTGGTGCAGTGCAGATTGCACATTCGTGACACGCGGGAGAACTATGTTCGTCGAACGCGGCGCAGCATCGGCCGTGCGCGTTCACGGCGCACCGCAAGCGCCCGTCGCGTCGGGGGTTGCACCGTTGTGGTGCGCAATGCCGCACCGGCGTGCCTGGCGCGGCGCAAAAACAGGGGGATATCGACGGAGTCGAGCAAGGCACGTTCCTTGCAAAGCATTCAGTACGCCGGTCCGGCATGCGCAATGCCGGGGAAAACGATCGATGGAGAAAAGATCGATGAAGCCATTCGATGAAATGCTGCAATCCGGCGACATGGTAAGGGCGCCTTACGCGCGCCTGAAGCAATGGCTCGACACGCAGAATCCCGCGAGCCTCGCCCAGAAGGCCCACGACGCGGAAGGCGTGTTCCGCAAGACGGGCATCACGTTCGCCGTCTACGGCGACGCGGAGGCCGCCGAGCGGCTGATTCCGTTCGACATCGTCCCGCGCATCATCTCCGGGGCGGAATGGAGCCGGCTGTCGCTCGGCATCGAGCAGCGCGTGATGGCGCTGAACGCATTCCTCGACGACATCTATCACCGCCAGGAAATCGTGCGCGCGGGCATCGTGCCGAAGCACCTGATCGCGCACAACGAAGCGTTCATCCCGGAGATGATCGATTTCCGGCCGCCGGGAAACGTTTACACGCACATCATCGGCGTCGACATCGTGCGCACCGGCGAGAACGCGTTCTACGTGCTGGAGGACAACGCGCGCACGCCGTCCGGCGTGTCCTACATGCTGGAAAACCGCGAAACGATGATGCAGCTCTTTCCCGAGCTGTTCCAGCAGGTGAAGGTGCGTCCGGTCGAAACCTACCCGCAGATGCTGCGCCAGTCGCTCGCGGCCGTATGCCCGCCGGGCGGCAACGCCGACAACCCGACCATCGCCGTGCTTACGCCCGGCATCCACAATTCCGCGTACTACGAACATTCGTTCCTCGCCGACCAGATGGGCGTGCATCTCGTCGAGGGCAGCGACCTGCAGGTGATCGACGGCCGCGTCGCGATGCGCACGACCGAAGGCTTCCAGCCGATCGACGTGCTGTACCGCCGCGTCGACGACGCGTTCCTCGATCCGCTCACGTTCCGCCCCGATTCGGTGCTCGGCGTGGCCGGCATCATGGACGTGTACCGCGCGGGCAACATCACGATCGCGAACGCGCCCGGCACCGGCATCGCCGACGACAAGGCGATCTACTCGTACATGCCGGAGATCGTCGAGTTCTACACGGGCCGCAAGGCGCTGCTGGAGAACGTGCCGACCTGGCGCTGCGGTGAGGCCGACAGCCTGAAGTACGTGCTCGAGCATCTCGACGAACTGGTCGTGAAGGAGGTGCACGGCTCGGGCGGCTACGGGATGCTGGTCGGGCCGTGCGCGTCGAAGGCCGAGCTCGAGGCATTTTCCGCGAAGCTGCGCGCGCGCCCCGCGAACTACATCGCGCAACCGACGCTTGCGTTGTCCACGACGCCGATCCTGACCGACGCCGGCCTCGCGCCGCGCCACGTCGACCTGCGGCCGTTCGTGCTGGTGTCGGACCGGATCCGCATCACGCCGGGCGGGCTCACGCGCGTCGCGCTGAAGGAAGGATCGCTCGTCGTCAACTCGAGCCAGGGCGGCGGCACCAAGGACACCTGGGTGCTGGCCGACTGAGCCGGACGCGACCGCGCGCGCCGGAGCCGGCGCGCGAACCGAACGAAGACGGAGTGGACACGAGATGCTTCTGGGACGAACTGCGAGCGGGCTCTACTGGATGTACCGCTATATCGAGCGCGCGGAGAACATCGCGCGCATCGTCGATGCCGGGCTGCGGATGGCGCTCACGCGCACGTCCGACGCGCCGGCCGAATGGTCGTCGGTGCTGGTCAGCTCGGGCGCGGACGACGGCTACCGGCAGAAATACGACGCGTATGCGGCCGATACCGTGACCGACTACCTGCTGCGCGACCGCGACAACCCGTCGAGCGTGCTGTCGTGCATCGAGGCCGCGCGCTCGAATGCGCGGATGGTGCGCACGGCGCTGACGCGCGAGGCGTGGGAGAGCGTGAACGGCGCGTGGCTCGCGCTGCGCCGCGCGTTCGCGCAGCCGGTGCCGGAAAGCGAGCTGCCGGCCGTGCTCGACCAGGTGAAGCGCGAAACCGCGCTGATCCTCGGCAGCTTCTACAGCACGATGCTGCGCAACGAGATCTTCGATTTCGCGCAGATCGGCGCCTTCATCGAACGCGCGGACAACACCGCGCGGATCATCGACGTGAAGTACCACCTGCTGCTGCCGTCGGTGTCGCACGTCGGCACGATCCTCGACAACTACCAATGGGAGACGATCCTGCGCTGCGTGGCCGCGCATCGTTCGTACCGCTGGGTGTACGACGTGCAGTACAAGCCGCTGAACATCGCCGACTACCTGATCCTGAACGGCCGCATGCCGCGTTCGCTGCGCTATTGCTACGGGCGCGTCGTGTCGAGCCTGAACCTGCTCGCGAAGGATTACGGCGTGACACACCCGTGTCACGACACGGCCACGAAGATCCTGCAAATGCTGTCCGATACCTCGGTCGAGCGGATCTTCAAGAGCGGCCTGCACGAGTTCCTGACCGACTTCATCGGCCGCAACAACAGCCTCGGGCTCGAAGTCGCCCAGGCTTACAACTTCGACTGAGACTTGCCATGCGACTCGCCATCCGACACATTTCGCGTTATCAGTTCGACGATCAAGCTTCCCACGCACTGCAACGGTTGCGGCTGCGCCCGCAGTCGGGCCCCGGGCAGACGGTGCGCGCGTGGCAGGTCACGATCGACGGCGTCGAGCCGACGCTGTCGTACGCCGACGGGCTCGGCAACCGGATCGACCTCGTGCGCCACGATCGCGGCGCGAAAGACGAGATCGTCGTCGTCGCGGCCGGCGTCGTCGAGACGCAGGACCGCGCGGGCATTCTCGGGAATCCCGAGGGCTATGCGCCGCCGTGGATCTTCGAGCGCGAGACCGCGCTCACGAAAGCGGGCGACACCGTGCATGCGCTGACGCAGGCGCTGCCGATCGAGCCGCACGGCCTCGACGCATTGCACTGGCTGATGACGGAGGTGCACGGCCGCATCGCGTACGCGCCGAACCTGGCCGCCGATGCGCCCGTCGATGCGGAAACCGCGCTGCAAAGCGGCGAGGGCACGAGCCGCGACCATGCGCACGCGTTCATCGCGGCCGCCCGCGCGCTGAAGATCCCCGCGCGCTACATCTCGGGCTACGTGCTGGCCGACAGCGCGATGCAGCGCATCGCCGATGCGAAGCAGCAGGCGTGCGACGTCGAGGAAGAGGAAGCACTCGCGCTGCAGAGCGGCGACGGGATGCACCAGATGCTCGGCGCGTCGCATGCGGTGCAGTCGCAATCGCAGGGGCAGCCGCAACCGGCGCTCGGCGCGCAGCCGCAAGCCGCCGCGCTGATGCAGCAGCCGGCCGGCCATGCATGGGCCGAAGCCTATGTCGAAGGGCTCGGCTGGGTCGGCTTCGACCCGTTCATGAACCGTTGCCCGGACGAACGCTACGTGCGCATCGCGGTCGGCCTCGACCATCGCGACGCGCAGCCGGTGACGGGGCTCGGCGCGACGGCCGTCGGCGTCGAGATCAGCGTCGTGCAGACGCCGGAACTCGTCTGACCCGCCGCGCGCTTTCGCCGAATCCGCCATGCCGGGCCGCCGCGTCGACAGCGACGCGGCGCGCGCGGCCGGCCCAACCCGATCCGAGCTCCCATGTCCATCCACGTCGCGCTGCATCACACCACCCGCTATCGCTACGACCGGCTCGTCAACCTCGGCCCGCAGGTCGTGCGGCTGCGGCCCGCGCCGCATTGCCGGACGCCGATCCTCGCGTATTCGATGACGGTCGAGCCCGCGCAGCACTTCATCAACTGGCAGCAGGACCCGTTCTCGAACTATCTCGCGCGGCTCGTGTTTCCGGAGCGAACCGAGCACTTCGAGATCACGATCGATCTCGTCGCCGAGATGTCGGTGTACAACCCGTTCGATTTCTTCCTCGAAGCGAGCGCGGAACAATACCCGTTCAGCTATGACGACGCGCTGAAGACCGAGCTCGCGCCGTATCTCGCGTGCGACCCGCAGACGAGCGCCGCGCCGCTGTTCCGTACGTATCTCGACGCCGTCGACCGCACGCCGGCCGGCACCGTGAACTTCCTCGTCGCGCTGAACCAGCAGCTTCAGCACGACATCGGCTATCTCGTGCGGATGGAGCCGGGCGTGCAGACGCCCGCGCAAACGCTCGAACTCGCATCCGGCTCGTGCCGCGACAGCGCGTGGCTGCTCGTGCAGCTGTGTCGCCATCTGGGCATCGCCGCGCGCTTCGTGTCGGGCTACCTGATCCAGCTCACCCCCGACGTCAAATCGCTCGACGGCCCCAGCGGCACGTCGGTCGATTTCACCGACCTGCACGCATGGTGCGAGGTCTACCTGCCGGGCGCCGGCTGGATCGGCTTCGATCCGACGTCGGGCCTGCTCGCCGGGGAAGGGCATATTCCGCTCGCCTGCACGCCGCAGCCGACGAGTGCCGCGCCGGTCGAAGGGCTGATCGACGAGTGCGAGGTGTCGTTCGAGCACGAGATGAGCGTGACGCGCGTGTACGAATCGCCGCGCGTGACGAAACCGTATACGGAAGCGCAGTGGGACGCCGTGCGCGCGCTCGGCACGCAGGTCGACGGTGCGCTGGCGGCCGGCGACGTGCGGCTCACGCAGGGCGGCGAGCCGACCTTCGTGTCGATCGACGATCGCGACGGCGCCGAGTGGAACACCGATGCGCTCGGCCCGACCAAGCGCGGTTACGCGACCGAACTCGTGCAGCGGCTGCGCGCCGAATACGGCGACGGCGGCTTCCTGCATTTCGGGCAGGGCAAGTGGTACCCGGGCGAGCAATTGCCGCGCTGGGCGTTGTCGATCTTCTGGCGCGCGGACGGCCAGCCCGTGTGGCAGGATCCGTCGCTGTTCGCCGACGAGCGGGAACCGTCCGCTTACACGACCGACGACGCGAAGCGCTTCATCGATGCGCTCGCCGCGCGGCTGAACCTGACCGGCGAGTTCATCCGGCCCGGCTACGAGGACGTGTGGTACTACCTGTGGCGCGAGCGCCGGCTGCCCGTCAACGTCGATCCGTTCGACGCGCGCCTCGACGACGAGCTCGAACGCGCGCGGCTGCGCAAGGTGTTCGAGCAGCAGCTCGACAGCGTGGTCGGCTACGTGCTGCCGGTGAAGCGTGTGGATGACATGCCGGGCCTCGACGGGCCGCGCTGGCAGACGGGCCCGTGGTTCTTCCGCGACGAGCGGATGTACCTCGTGCCGGGCGATTCGCCGATGGGCTATCGGCTGCCGCTCGATTCGCTGCCGTGGACCGCCAGCGCCGATTATCCGTACCTGGTCGAGCGCGATCCGTTCGCGCCGCGCGACGCATTGCCGGATGCCGCCGCCATGCGCGCCCGCTACGCCGGCCCGGCCGACGCGCCGCGCTACCTGGCCGGCGTGCATCGCGAAGCGTCCGCGCAGACCGTGATGCAGTGGCGCGACGACGGCGCGGCCGCGAGCGGCCGACCGGGCGCCGTGGATCCGCATCGCCGCCCCGAGCGCTTCGAATCGGCCGCGTGGATCACGCGCACCGCGCTGTGCGTCGAAGTGCGCAACGGCATCCTGTACCTGTTCATGCCGCCGCTCGCCGCGCTCGAGGATTATCTCGACCTGCTCGGCGCGATCGAGCTGACCGCGCACACGCTCGGCGTGAAGCTCGTGCTCGAAGGCTATCCGCCGCCGCGCGACGCACGGCTGAAACTGCTGCAGGTGACGCCCGATCCCGGCGTGATCGAGGTGAACATCCATCCGGCCGCGAGCTTCGACGAACTCGTCGACCACACCGAATTCCTGTACGACGCCGCGTGGCAATCGCGGCTGTGCAGCGAGAAGTTCATGGTCGACGGGCGGCACGTCGGCACGGGCGGCGGCAACCACTTCGTGCTCGGCGGCGCGACGCCGGCCGACAGCCCGTTCCTGCGCCGCCCCGATCTGCTCGCGAGCCTGATCGCCTACTGGCACAACCATCCGTCGCTGTCGTATTTGTTTTCGGGGCTGTTCATCGGGCCGACGAGCCAGGCGCCGCGGGTCGACGAGGCACGCAACGACCAGCTTTACGAGCTCGACATCGCATTCGCGGAGATCCAGCGCAACAAGCTGCTGTTCGGGCAGGACATGCCGCCGTGGCTCGTCGACCGCGTGCTGCGCAACCTGCTGATCGACGTGACGGGCAATACGCACCGCAGCGAGTTCTGCATCGACAAGCTGTATTCGCCCGACTCGTCCACCGGCCGGCTCGGCCTGCTCGAACTGCGTGCTTTCGAGATGCCGCCGCATGCGCGGATGAGCATCGTGCAGCAACTGCTGCTGCGTGCGCTGGTCGCGCGTTTCTGGGCCACGCCGTACACGACGCCGCTCACGCGCTGGGGCACCGCGCTGCACGACCGCTTCATGCTGCCGGAATTTCTCCAGATGGATTTCGACGACGTGCTGGCCGAGTTGCGCGACGCCGGTTTCGCGTTCGATCCGGCGTGGTTCGCGCCGCACTTCGAATTCCGTTTTCCGCTGTTCGGGCAGATCGCGGTGAACGGCATGCAACTGTCGCTGCGCGGCGCGCTGGAACCGTGGCACGTGATGGGCGAGGAGGGGGCGATCGGCGGCACGGTGCGCTACGTCGATTCGTCGGTCGAACGGCTCGAAGTGCGCGTGACGGGGCTGAACGACAACCGGCACGTCGTGACCGTCAACGGCCGCGCGCTGCCGCTGCAGCCGACCGGCACCGTCGGCGAGTACGTCGCGGGCGTGCGCTACAAGGCGTGGGCGCCGCCGTCGGCGCTGCATCCGACCATCGGCGTGCACGCGCCGCTCACGTTCGACATCGTCGATACGTGGTTGCAGCGCTCGCTCGGCGGCTGCCGGTATCACGTCGCGCATCCGGGCGGGCGCAATTACGCGACGTTCCCGGTCAACGCGTACGAAGCCGAGAGCCGCCGGCTCGCGCGCTTCGTCGAGATGGGGCACACGCCGGGCCGGATGGAGGTCGCGGCCGCCGCGCCGAGCCGCGAATTTCCGTTCACGCTGGACTTGCGGCGGCCTTGATCGACCGATGACGGGGCGGACGACGATGCGCGGCGCGCAACCTCCCGGCGGCCTCGCCGGAGTGCTAGGATGCGGGCAGACTGCGGCCGCGCGCCGCGGCAGCTTGCCGCCGGTGCGGCGGCGCGCGTGCGCGGCCGCATCCTGACGACGGAACGACATCGTGCCGCCCATTGACCTCGATCATCTCGCCGCCCTCGACGCGATGCCCACGCTTTTCGATACCGGCGCGCAGCCGGACGCCGCCGAACTGGCCGCCGCGCTCGCGGCGCCGGCCGCCGCCGGCCGCTACGACGAACTGCGCGGCAGCGCGGCCGGCCTGAACGCGCCCGCGCTGGCGCCCGCGTGGCGCAGCTTCTTCACGTCGATCGGCAGCGACGGCGTGGCCGACCTCGACCGCCGCGCCGACGCGCTGCACCGGCGCATGCGCGAGAACGGCCTGTTCTACCAGTTGCACGAGCAACGCGCCGGCGACGGCGCGGCCGGGCCGTGGTCGCTCGACCTGCTACCGCTGATCGTCACGCCCGAAGACTGGGTCGTGATCGAGCGCGGCGTGCTGCAGCGCGTGCGGCTGCTCAACGCGACGCTGGCCGATTTGTACGGGCTGCAGACGATTCTGCAGCGCGGGCTGCTGCCGCCCGCGCTCGTCACTGGTCATCCCGGCTACCTGCGCGCGATGCGCGGCGCACGCGTGCCGGGCGATACGTGGCTGCACGTCGTCGCGTTCGATCTCGCGCGCGGCCCGGACGGGCAGTGGCGGATCGTTGCGCAGCACACGCAGGGCGCGGCCGGGCTCGGATACCTGCTCGAAAACCGGCTGATCGTGTCGCGGCTCTTTCCGCGCGGGTTTCGCGGGCTGCGCGTGCAGCGGCTGGCGTCCGCCTACCGTGCGCTGTTGCAGAGCATGCAGTCGCTCAGCCCCGCCGCGAAGAACTCGCGGATCGTGCTGCTGACCCCGGGACCGCACAGCGCGACCTATTTCGAGCATGCCTATCTCGCGCGCTATCTCGGCCTCACGCTCGTCGAAGGCGGCGACCTGACCGCGCGCGACAATCACGTCTTCCTGAAGACGCTGAGCGGGCTCGAACCGGTGCACGGCATCCTGCGGCGCGTCGACGACGCGTGGCTCGATCCGCTCGAACTGCGGCCCGATTCGATGCTCGGCGTGCCGGGGCTGCTGCAGGCCGTGCGCGCGGGCAACGTGCTGCTCGCGAACGCGCCGGGCTCGGGCTTCCTCGAATCGCCGGCGATGCTCGGCTTCATGCCGCGTCTCGCGGAAGGCCTGCTCGGCGAAACGCTGACGCTGCCGGCCGTGCATTCGTGGTGGTGCGGCGAGGCGGCCGCGTGCGACGACGCGCTGCCGCAACTCGCGCGTGGCATCGTCAAGGCATCCTATCCACCCGACGTGCAGGCAGGCGGTGCATTCGAGCCGGTGATCGGCGCGCGGCTCACGCCGGCGCAACTGGCGGAATGGCGCGCACGGATTCTCGCGCGGCCCGAACACTACACGGTGCAGGCCGATCTGCCGCTGTCGCAGGCGCCGACCTGGCCGCGGCCCGACGCACCCGACGGCAACGGCAGCGCGCGGATCGTGCCGAAACCGCTCTTGCTGCGCGTGTTCGCGCTCGCCGACGGCGCGCAGCGCTGGCGGCTCCTGCCGGGCGGACTGTCACGGGTCGGCACGCGCGACACGCTGTTCAACGCGCCGATGCCGCGTGGCGGCAGCACCGTCGATACGTGGGTGATGACCGAGGGCATCGTCGATTCGACGACGCTGTTGCAGACGCACCTCGGCCCCGACGATCTCGTCGAGCGGCCGCGTGCGATCGCGAGTCGCGCCGCGGAAAACCTGTTCTGGCTCGGCCGTTATACCGAGCGCGCGACCAACCTGATGCGCCTCGCGCGTGCCGCGCTCGAACGGCTGCGCGGCGAAGACGACGTCGACAGCCCCGCGCACCTCGAACTGATCGACACGCTGTGCCGCGACACCGGGCTGATCGCGGCCGACGCGCCGCACGCCGTCGATGCGCCGCGCGCGTTCCAGCACGCGCTCGCGACGTCGCTGACGCGCGGCGCCGATCGCACGTCGGGGATCGCGTCGTGCCTGTTCGGCATGCGCGGCGCGGCTGCCGCGATCCGCGAGCGGCTGTCGAGCGATCAATGGCGGTTGATCGACGACGCGACGCAACTGTTCGCGGATAGCGCAGGACAACCGGAAGCGGAGGAGCAGATCGGCAACGACGCGCTGCAGCTGCTGGAACGCCTCGGCCTGCTGCTCGGCGCGATCACCGGTGCGCAGACCGACAACATGACGCGCGACGACGGCTGGCGCTTGCTGTCGATCGGCCGGCAGATCGACCGGCTCGATTTCCTGTGCAGCGTGCTGAAGTTCGCGTTCGACGAAGGGGCCGTGCACCGGCAGGACGGTTTCGAACTCGTGCTGGAACTGTTCGACAGCACGATCACGTTTCGTTCGCGGTTCCAGCGCGGCTTCGACGTCGCGCCGCTGTTGTCGCTCGTCGTGCTCGATACCGACAACCCGCGCTCGCTCGGCTGGGTCGTGCAGGCGCTGCGTGGCCGGCTGACGAAGGTCGAGCGCAGCGAAGGCTATGCGCTGTCGGAGCTGGCCGAGACGATTCCGGATGTGCCTGCATGGTCGCTGCACGAGCTGTGCGAGACCACCGAAGGCGGCCGGCACGACAAACTGCTCGCGGCGCTCGACACGACGGCGAAGGCGGTGTGGGAACTGTCGAACCGGATTGGCGAGCGCTATTTCAGCCACGTGCGCGAAGCGGGCAGGACGCTATGGTGACGACGAAAGGCGTGCCGAAAACGCCGTCCGGTTCCGCCTCCGGTAACGCACGGCAGGCAGCCGCACCGACGGCGGCCGCAAGCGACGCACGGGCCGCCGTCGCGCCGGGCCGGTTGCTGCGCGTCACGCACGACACCGAATACCGTTACGCGGCGCGCGTCGAATCCGCGCAGCACCAGGCACGCCTGCAACCGCTCGCGACGCCGCGCCAGCAGGTGCTGTCGTTCTCGCTCGACATCGAGCCCGCACCGGAATCGGTCGGCACCGAACTCGACGCGTTCGGCAATGCGCGCGCGTCGTTCGCGCTGAACCTGCCGCACGACACGCTGCTGGTGCGCAGCCGCAGTACCGTGCGCGTGACGCCGCCCGTGTGGTCGCTCGGCGCGCGCGGCGAGCCGCCGCCTGCGATCGCGAACCCGGACGCCGCGCATGCCACCGCATGGGAGGCCGTGCGCGAGCGCTTGCGGTTCCGCGCGGGGCAGCCTTACGACCCGGCGAGCGAGTTCGTGTTCGCGTCGCCGCACGTCGCGTGCGACGCCGAGCTTGCCGCGTACGCGGCCGCGAGCTTCACGCCGCAACGGCCGCTCGTGCAGGCGGCATGGGACCTGATGCGGCGCGTGCATGCCGATTTCGCGTACACGCCGAACAGCACCGACATCACGACGTCGGCGCTCGACGCGCTGCGGTTGCGCAAGGGCGTGTGCCAGGATTTCGCGCACGTGATGATCGGCGCGCTGCGTTCGCTCGGGCTGGCCGCGCGCTACGTCAGCGGCTACCTGCTCACGCAGCCGCCGCCGGGCCAGCCGCGGCTGATCGGTGCGGACGCGTCGCATGCGTGGGTCGACGTGTACGATCCGGCGTGGCCCGAGGATGGCGGCTGGCTACAGCTCGATCCGACCAACGATCGTGCGCCGGGCGACGACTACGTGATGCTGTCGATCGGGCGCGACTACGCGGACGTGACGCCGCTGCGCGGTGTGATCCGCGGCGGCGGGGCGGATCAGGAGCTGAAGGTCGGGGTGACGGTTGAGCCGCTCGATGCGGCTTGAGGGTGCCGCCAGGCGGGCTCAGCCGCTTTAAGTCTTCGTTAATTCTGCACGCCTAGCATGGTGATGCCGGCAGCGATTCGGACTCCGGTCCGACGCGCCGGCGGCACGCGCGGGTGCGTCGACGTCACGGCGCCGCGCCGTCGCGCGTCGCCATTTCCATGCAACGGCGGCAGACCATGATCAAGCACTTCGACTACACGCTCGGCAACGAGACGATCGCGCTTTGTGCGAGCTTCGGCGCGGGCCCGGCATTCCGCCGCGTGCTCGTGAGCCGCGCGGATTCGATGGAGACGCTCGTGGTGCTCGACGCACGCGGGCTGTCGGGCCTGCTGAAGGTGGCGACCGAGGAGCCGGAAGGGTTGCTCGACGATGCGATCCGCAAGGTCGGTGACGAACAGCTCGTCGAGCGGGCGATCAGCGGCCGGACGATCGTCGAAGCGGCGCTGTGATCGGCGGCGCGTGGGCATGCCGGTAGGCATGGCAGCACGCGCCGCGTCGTGTCGCGTTGTTATGTTGCTCAGGCGGCGAACCGGTCCGTCGCCGCGACCAGCGCCTCCAGAATCCCCGGCTCGTTGTACGCATGCCCGGCGCCCGGCACGATCTCGAACGTCGCGTCCGGCCACGCTTTCGACAACTCCCACGCCGTGCGTGCGGGTGTCGCGATGTCGTAGCGGCCCTGCACGATCACGCCCGGAATGCCGGCGAGCCGATGCGCGTCGCGCAGCAGCTGGCCTTCCTCGACGAAGCCCTTGTTCACGAAGTAGTGATTTTCGATCCGCGCGAACGCGAGTGCGTAGTGGCCGTCCGCGAAGTGCGCGGCGAGCGCGGGATCGGGCAGCAGCGTGATCGTGCGGCCTTCCCAGATGCTCCACGCGCGCGCGGCTTCGAGCTTCGCGGCTTCGTCGTCGCCAGTCAGCCGGCGATGGTAGGCGGCCATCAGGTCGCCGCGCTCGGCTTCCGGAATCGGTGCGAGGAAGTCTTCCCAGTGATCGGGGAACAGCCACGACGCGCCTTCCTGGTAGTACCACAGCAGTTCCGCGCGACGCATCGTGAAGATGCCGCGCACGATCAGCGCGCTCACGCGTTCCGGGTGGGTTTCCGCGTACGCGACCGCCAGCGCGCTGCCCCACGAGCCACCGAACACCAGCCATTGCTCGGCGCCGACCATCTCGCGCAGGCGTTCGATATCGGCGACCAGGTCCCACGTCGTGTTGTTCTCGAGGCTCGCATGCGGCGTCGAGCGCCCGCAGCCGCGCTGGTCGAACAGCAGGATGTCGTAGCGCTCGGGATCGAACAGGCGGCGATGGTCGGGTCCGCAGCCGGCGCCGGGGCCGCCGTGCAGGAACACGGCGGGCTTGCCGGCCGGGTTGCCGCAGCGCTCCCAGTAGATGCGGTGGCCGTCGCCGGTGTCGAGGTGGCCGTGGGCGTAGGGTTCGATCGGTGGGTACACAGGCAGGCTCCGGGTGAGGGTGGACACGAGGCGGACGAGGCGCAGGCCCGCGTGCGGACGGTACGGTACGGCCTGGATTGCTGCGCCGCAAAATTCGTTGCGTGGGCATCGGACCGGCCGCCGCCGGCAAGGCTTGTCATTATGCCCATTCGCTGCGCCGGACGTTGGCCCGCTGTGGCGCGTGTCGCCGGCGATGTTTGCCGCGCGGATTTTTGAAGCAATTTCATTCCGATATTTTTCATACAAAATCCCGGCGGCAGGTCGGCGTGCCAAGCGGGCGCCGGCCCATTCCCGCTCTTCCACCGTGCCAACGGAAACCAGCCGATGAACCATCGCGTCACGCAGTTGACCGGGTTGCGCGCCGTCGCGGTCGCGATGGTCGTCGTCGGTCATGCCGAGCATGTGCTGCCCGGCGGCTATACGGGCTGGTATGCGCCGTTGCGGCTGATCGCCGACGGCCGGCTCGGTGTGCTGATCTTCTTCGTGCTGAGCGGCTTCCTGATCACCAACGTGCTGCGCGCCGAATTCGCGCGTACGGGTGGCATCGCACTGACGTCGTTCTACGTGCGCCGTGCGTTGCGCATCTGGCCGGCCTGCTACGTGTATCTCGCGGCCGTCGCGATCGTGGCGTTCGTCGGCGGGTTCGACGTCGATCGCCGGCAGTGGCTCTATGCGGCGCTGCACCTGTGGAATTACTCGGCGTGGTTCGGGCTGACCGGCGACAACGCGCTGCATCCGGACGGCGCGTGGTATCTCGGCCATTTCTGGTCGCTCGCGCTCGAGGAGCAGTTCTACTGGTTCTGGCCGCTGCTGTTCGTGTTCGGCATGCGCCGCACCGGCACGCGCTGGCTGGCCACGTTGATCCTCATCGTGCCGCTGGTGCGTGCCATTACGTATTTCGTCGCGCCCGCGCTGCGCGGGCAACTCGGGATGATGCTGCACACGGGTGTCGACCCGATCCTGATCGGCTGCTATGCGTCGCTCAACCGCGAACGGCTCGAAGCGTGGATCGGTTCGTGGCGCGGCGAGGCGCGCATCGTGACGGCGCTCGTGTTCGTCGTGCTGCTCGGCATGCCGCTCGCCGAACACCGGCTCGGCGGCTTCTGGAATGCGACGTACGGCGTGACGATCGAAGCCGCGCTGATCGCGATCGTGATCGTCGTGCTGAATTTCCGCAGCGGGTTCTGGTGCGCGCGCTGGCTGCGCGCCAGGCCGGTGGTGTTCGTCGGCACGATCTCGTTCAGTCTTTATCTGTGGCAGCAGCCTTTTGCGAATCCGCGCGTGCCTGTGCCGCACGCGTTTCCGCTCGGTATCGTATGGGCATTGATTGCCGCGACCGCCAGCTATTTCCTCGTCGAAAAACCGTTCCTGAGGCTGAAGGATCGCTATACGGCGCGCGAGGGGCGACGCGTGCGGGACGACGCGTTGCGGATGCCGGCGCCGACCGAGGCGATCGGGCCGAAGGTGGTGGAGTAGGCGGGCGGGGCGGCGTCGCGCCCGCGCCATTACTTGAAGCGTTTCATCGCGGTCGGCGAATACCAGAAGTTCCGGAACATGTCGATTCCATAGGACTTGCCGTCGTAGTGGACGATCGTGCGCGCCGTGCGCTTGCCCGTATCCGAGTAATCACCGTTCTTGCGCTGCGTCTTCGTGATGTGTGCCGTGATCGACAGGTCGGCGAAGCCGTGGCTCGACGTTTTCTCGACGGCGATCGTCATGCGGGCCGCTTCGCTGCGCGCATCGCCCGCACCCGGCCCGCAGGCGTCGCCTTCGACGCTGACCCAGCCGTACAGATTCGTGCCGAACACGGGGCGGATACGGCCGCCTTCACGCACCCAGAGCGTCAACTCTTCGCTTGCGTTGGCATCCGGGCAACTCGGCCCACGCGCGCTGCTGGTAAACACGACGCCGAACGCACGCACGTCGGGCGACAGCCGATAGGGCGCCGTATCGATGCGGTAGCTGTTCTCGTCGATCTCCGTCGCCGCATCCTCTTCGACCACCGATCGATCGGCCGCCACGACCTTGCCGCCTTCGACGAGCGCGATGACCTGCAGCTTTTTGCTTTCGTCCGGGTTCTTGCTCTTCGGCAGCGAATCGAACGCGACGGCCGCGATCGTCGTTTCCGGCGCGTTCGGCATGGCCTTGCACGACGACGCGACGACGAGCCGGTCCGCGTCGCGCGTGGCGATGCGGGCGCTCGCGATGCCGGCCCAGCGGGCGATGGCTGTCACGGTTTCGTCGCTGCAGGATTGATTGTCGGCGGCGTGAACCGCCGGGGCGGCAGCGAGCGCTAGCAGTGAGGCGAAATGAAAGACTCTCATAGTCACGCAGAAAAGGTTCTTCACGGACTTCCGTAATGCAGATTCGTCCCGGCGATGCAAAAACCTGAAGTTGCATAGTAGCAAGGTGTGGTGCATCGATAGCCGAATTCGAAAAAAGGATGAGCGAGTGGCTAAACCCCCGATTGCTCGCTTGTCCATTGCAAAAAACGTCTGAACTCGTTTAGATCGGATGTTGATGTCTGTTTTATGTCAAGAATCATGCATGTAATATAAATTATAAACATCAGGGCGACTATTCCGCTCACGACATACTCCATCGGCCACTGGCCTGCGGCGCCACCTAATATGGCTAAGACGGCGCCCAACATAAGGGTTATGAGTGGGTGCGCCATAATTGACGGGCGAGGATGGGAGGCGGATAGGGTGTTGAGGAACGTGGTTGCCTCTTTAACTCTTCCTTTTAGAGAGCGTACTTCAACGATTTTCTTGAATTCTAGATATCTTATATATTCATAGTTTTTTGAGAAATATTTCATGGGGTGAGGATGAAGGCGATAAAGTTCAGCGAAAACCTCTGAGCGTGCCTTCTGAAATGAGATTGCCCATATTGACGCTATTGTCAGGATGGCTGCAAAAAAAGGATACCATGATGATGCAAAAAATCCGAGTGAGGCAATGAAGAAAAAAAGAAATTTCATTGACCACATTGTGACTTTGAGGAAAGTTCTCGATTCTCTGTAAATTCGAGTTACCAATTTCAAGCGTGATATGGATAAATATATTTCGTTAAAAATAAAGAACGATTCCATAATAAATGATGTCTAGAATAAAAAGTTCGTGGTGTATGAAGCTCAATGGATTGAGGTGTTAATCATATAGCTCGGATGAGTGCTGACGCCGTCTCGAACATATGCGTGGAGGAGCGTTCCCCGTTGCAGGGCTTCGTCATCATTCCATGTCTTGAGCCAGTGCGCTTGAGCCGAAATCTGATTGGCCAAGGCTGTCCGAGCGAAACTGCTCGATGATTCTCTGGTTATAGTCGTCAAGATAAGCCTGTAGTTCTCGTCTCCCAATCAACCGGACCGAGGTCGCTTCAGCGAGCTCCAACGCAGACCTTGTGAAGTAAGAGTTTGTGACGACCATTGCTTCGTCGCATCCATAAAAACCCTTTGCTGAAATTGCCTCTTGGACTGCGGCGTTGCCGACGCTGCCGGAGTAATTCTTCGCCTGGATAACGATCTTTTTGCCAAATCTACTCACGAAAAGGTCAGCGCCTTGATCTCCACTCAATTTCGTGCCTTCGACATCATAGCCAATTGACTGAAAAACTTCCCCTAGGAATTTTTCGAAATCGTATCCATTCATCGCGTCAACGTGATACATCGTCACGAATCGATTGGGATCAAAGTGTTCGAGCTTTGTTTCGAGCCGCTGGACGAGAATATCGAAGTGAATTTTCTCGCAGATATGTAACCAACGTTGCAATATTTCCCAAGAAATAAGTGGCGTTCCGTAAGTCGAGGGTGCCTGATCTATGTACTGAAGATCGGGATACCGAATTTTTCTATCCCACAAGAAATAGAGAAATAAGCTTAAATCATCTCTAAATCGTGTTCCTACCTCGCCAATCCAGGATTTCAGGGATTCAAGCAATGAGTTGCCGATGTGTCGGGAAACTTCGATGGAGAATCCGAAGTATGAGGAATTGAAGCCAGTTGTTAGTAAGAGTTTATCGAGAAGATGTGGGAGTTCCTCGAGTTCGGTGAAGCCTTTTCGAATCAATACCTCCCGAAATAACTCGCGGTTCGAGTAGGAGCCATTCATTCGTGCCCCGGGGAGTCTACTAGACTCGGTTGAATCGGGTTCTTCGTGTCCAATAGAGTGAAAAAAATTTACGAAGTACGGCTTCTTGAGTTGAGAGTATTTATGGAGGACGCTGCGAAGTATCTCGTTGAGCTGTGCTTGCTCTTTCTTTTTCGCGAGCAGGTCCTTAAAAAAACCCTTCGTTTGGTATTGAAACTCGGGGTAGAAGGAAGGGTCTAGCGGAACCTGCTGTGCCGTGGACGTCTTTTGGTTGTCGTCCTGGCTGGATGATGAGCACCACGGACACTTTGTTTCAAATGAGGTTTTGCTGCAGAAGCTGCATTTGTAAATCATGGTCGCCTCGTGTCTAATATTATAAGTTTATAATCATACTATAGGGTATCGCTAATATGATCTGCGCTGTCACTAGGAGACGCGAACAATAAAAAAGGCCCTTGCGGGCCTTTTCGTAGACGAAGGTGCGGACAACGCTCACCGCGTCAGCGCCGTAAACCCTTCCAGCAACCGCTCGACATCGGCCGCCTGAATCGCGCCCATCGTCGAGATCCGGAACAGTTCCTTCGACAGCCCGCCTTGCCCCGCATAAATCACGAAGCCGCGCGCCTTCAACCCGTCGTGCAGCGTCTCGTACGTGACACCCTGCGGCAACCGATACGCACGCAGCACGACCGACGACGCACCTTCCGGCAGCACCAGCGGCATCCCGCGCGCAGCAAGCCCTGCCTGCGCCTGATCGGCAAGCGCCTTGTAATGCGCATGCCGTGCACGCCAGCCGCCAGCCTCGTCAAACTCGCGCAACGCCTCGACGAGCGCGTAATACGCATGCACGGAAGGCGTAAACGGCGTATTCCGCTGATCCTGCAGCTTCGCGAGCCGACCGAGATCGAGGTAGTAAGTCCGGCTTGCGGCCTTCGTGAGCGCACTGCGGCGCACGATCACGAACGCCGCGCCCGGCACGCCGTGCAGGCATTTGTTCGCGGTCGCGGCAACCGCATCGATGACGCCGCCGGCGAAGTCGATCGCTTCCGCGCCGAAGCTGCTGACGCCGTCCACGAGCATCTTCACGCCGCGCGCACGGCACACTTCTGCAATCGCGCCGAGATCGTTCAGCCGGCCCGTCGTCGTTTCATGATGGATCACCGCGACGTGCGAATACCCGCCCGCATCGAGCTTCGCCGCGATCTGCGCGAGATCGGGCGCCTGCATCCATTCATGCTTCAACACGTCATGCGCGATGCCGTACTGCGTCGCGATCTGCGTGATCCGCTCGCCGTACACGCCGTTCTCGATCACGAGCAGCTTGCCGTCCTGCGGCACGAGCGCCGCGATCATGCTCTCGACGGCGGCCGTGCCCGAGCCCGTCATCAGTACGGCCGCCCATTCGGCCGGATCGAGTTCGTACGCGGCGACGAGGCGCGTGCGCGCTTCATCCTGCAGGTCGAAGAATTCGCTTTCGCGGTGGCACAGATCGGGTTGCAGCAGGCTGCGGCGCACGCGTTCGGTGAGCGTGACCGGGCCGGGGTTCAGCAGCAGCATCAATGGGCTCCTTCAACGTGGGCTTCGGTCTGCGCGGCGCCGATGTGCCGCATCAGACGGGTCTTGACCTCGACCGGCGTGACGGTCGGGCGGGGCAGGCCGTCGGGCACGCCCGTGCGGATCGCCACGCGGACGAATTGCGCACCGTCACTCGTTGCGGCGAGCGTCGCATCGAGCACGTCGAGCGTATCGCCTTCGACCGCCGACGCGTAGCCGCAGGCGGCCGCGACGCCGGCGAACGACACATGTTGCGACACCGTCGCCTGGCCGCCCGTCGATTCGTGCGCGCCGTTGTCGAGCAGCACGTGCGTGAGGTTGGCCGGGCCGTAGGTGCCGAGCGTCGCGAACACGCCCATCCGCATCAGCGCGGCGCCGTCGCCGTCGACGGCCACCACGCGCAGGTCGGGGCGCGCGAGCGCGAGGCCGAGCGCGAGCGGCGTCACGCAGCCCATCGAGCCGACCATGTACAGCTGGTTCGGGCGATCGTCGAGCGCATAGAGCTCGCGACCGCAGAAACCGGTCGACGCGAGCACGACGGTCGAATCGACCGGCGTATGCGCGATCACGCGCTGCAGCGCGTCGTGACGGGTCGGCCACGCGTCGGTCGATGCGGCGCGCGACGCCGATTGCGCGGCGACGTGCGCACGCGGCTTCGCGGCCGGGTTCGCCTTCAGTTCATACGGCGCAACGCTGCCTTTCTGCATCACGAGCGCGTACGGGCGGCCCGTCGCGTCCATGTGCGCGATCGCGCGGTCGAGTGCCGGGCCGACCTGTTCGGGGTCCGTCGGGAACGTCTCCCACGGGATCTCCATCGTGTCGAGCATCGCGGGCGTGATCGGTCCCATCAGTGCGTGCTGCGGCTCGTCGGCCACGCCCGGCTGGCCGCGCCACGTGACGATCAGCAGTTGCGGCAGGCGGAACGTCCAGGTCAGCGACGTGAGCGGGCTCACCGCGTTGCCGAGCCCCGAGTTCTGCATCATCGCGATTCCGCGCTTGCCGCCGAGCGTTGCACCCGCGATCAGCGCGACCGCGTCGCCTTCGTTCGCGGCCGATACGTAGTGCAGCGTCGGGTCCTGCAACACGTAATTGATGAACGGCGTCAGGTACGAGCAGGGTACGCCCGCGTACCAGTCGAAGCCGCGTTCGCGCGCGGCCTCGACGAACTGGGCCGCTTCGATCATTGCGCGCCCCCGTTGCCGGCGCCCGGCTCGGACAGCGGCGTCTGGCCGTGCGCGAAGTCGCCCGCGCGGCGGAAGTCTTCCAGATCGTTGACGCCGCGCCAGTGGCCGTGCACGTACTGCACCTCGATCTTCTCGCCGGCGGCGACCAGCTCGTTGAGCAGCGACGGGATGTCGAGCGTGTCGAAATCAGGGCGCGCCTGCAGTGTCGCGAGCATCGCCTTCAGCCGGTCGACGCCGGCGCCGCGCACGTTCAGCAGGCCGATCCAGCGGCCGTGCGGGGTGCCCGCGGCGACGTCGCTCGATACGCGTTGCAGGTAGGTCTTCTGGCCGAACAGGCCGCGATCGTCGGCCGCCGAGCAGAGGGCGAAGTCGCGCACGCTCTGGTTCGTCGACTCCGTGAGCGACGAATCGACCACGACGCTGAATTCGGCTTCGCTTTCCGCGAGGTCGCGCACGATGTAGCTGCGGAACAGCAGGTCGCCGTACGAGATCACGGTGTCGCCGGTCAGGCGTTCGGCCGCGCACGCGAGCGACGCGAGCTCGCCCGTCTGCGCATGGCGCTCGTTGACGACGAGCTTGATGCCCGACGTGTCGATCGCGTCGGCGCGATAGCCGCCGACCACGGTGATGTCGTTCACGCCATGCGTCTTGAAGCCGTCGACGAGCCAGCGCAAGAGCGGCTTGCCGGCGACCGGCAGCATGACCTTCGGCTTGTCTTCGGTCACGGCCTCCAGGCCCTTGCCGCGGCTCGCGGCGAGCACGATCGCCGCGTTCGACGCGCGCGAGGACGACGACAGGTAGATGCGCTCGGCCGCCGAGTATTCGTCGGCGTCCTGCAGGCGGAAGATCTCGTTGACCGATGCGACGCGGTCTTCGACGTTGATCAGCGTTTCGCTCTCGTGGATCTCGCGCGCGGTCGCCTGCATTGCGGAGGCCGACGCGCGGATCAGGTGGTTCGCCCAGATCACGGTGCTGATGCCGGCCTGGCGGAACACGTCGGTCGGCGTGCTGTAGTACTTGGTCGGCACGATCACGAGCGGCGCCTTGCCGCTCCATTCGCGCGCGAACTGCAGGATCTCGTCGGGGCGCGACAGCTTGCTGTGGATCAGGATCGCATCGGCGCCGGCTTCCGCGTACGCGTTCGCGCGGCGCAGCGCCTCGTCCATCCCCCAGCCGGCGATCAGCGCTTCGACACGCGCGACGATCGAGAAGTCGGGATCGGTCTGCGAATCCTTGCCGGCCTTGATCTTGCCGCAGAATTCGTCGATTTCCGCGAGCGGCTGGCGCTCGCCGCCGATGAAGCTGTTCGTCTTCGGGAACTGCTTGTCCTCGATGCAGACGCCGGCGATGCCGCGCTGTTCGAGCTTCTTCACGAGGCGGCGCACGTTGTTGAAGTTGCCGTAGCCGGTGTCGCCGTCGAGCAGGATCGGCAGGTCGCTCGCGTCGGCCATGAACTCGAGCACGTCGACGACCTGGGTCCAGCTCGCTTCGTTGTTGTCGCGCACGCCGAATTGCGCGGAGATCGCGAGGCCCGACGCCCAGATCCCCTTGAAGCCGGCCTCGCGGACGATCCGCGCGGACAGGCCGTTGTGCGCTTCCATCAGGAATTCGAGGTCGCTGCTGACGAGCATGCGGCGCAGGCGCGCGCTGCGCGATTCGGTGAAGTTGGGTTCGCGTGCGTTCATCGTGCGGCTCCTGCGGTGGTGCGTTGAATCAGGGGAAGGATGTCTTGCGTCGCGCGGGCGACGTCGTTCGGGAAGTCGATCTCGATCCACGGCGAACCGGTGACGTCGGCGACGTCGAACGAATGGCCGCCTTCGAGCAGCAGGTCGCGTACGGCTTCCTCGTGCGGCATGTTCGCGCGGCCGCTGTCGACGTAGCCCGCGACGATCGTCGCGAGGCGGCGCGCGGTGCCTTCGGTGAAGCGGAAGAAGCCGACCGATTCGCCGATCGTGTCGTAGTCGAGATCGACCGCGAGCTGCTTGCGCAGCTCGACCGGCACGCCGTTCTTCAGGCACAGCTTGACGGGCTCGTCGCCGGCCTCGAAGTCGCGGTCGATCAGCAGGCGGTCGACCGCCTGGTCGGCATCGGCCACCAGCGCGTGCAGGATGTTCTCGTCGTACAGCACGTCCGCGTCCATCAGCAGCACGTCGCCGCCGCGCGTCATCGCATCGGCGACGGTATGCACGGTCAGCACGCTGCCGAGGTCGTAGCGTTCGTTGATCACGATTTCGGCCTGGCGGCCGAGACGCTTCAGTTCCTGCTCGACCTTCTCGTGCTGAAAGCCGAGCCCGAGCACGATCTCGTCGACGCCCGCGGCGTCGAGCACGCGCAGATGGCGCTCGAGCAGCGACACGTCGTCGAAGCGCAGCAGGCACTTCGGGAACTGCGCTTCGGGCGGTTGTTGCAGGCGCAAGCCGAGGCCTGCCGCAAGAATGATGGCTCGCATGGGTTCTCCAACCAAAAAGCCGGCGATCTGAACGATCAGTCGGCGAGCGGCTGCGGCGCACGGCGCCGCTGCCAGTTTCTTTCACTGAAATGCAGATAGAGCAGGCCGGGCAAGCCGAGCGCGAGTTCGCGCGCGCGCTTCGCGAGCGACAGCGCAAGCGCCGCGTCGGGCGGCAAGCCGACCAGCGGCGCGAGCAGCAGGTAGCCGCCTTCCTGCGCACCGAGCGAGCCCGGGATCGCGAAGGCCGCGCCGCGGATCGCCTGGCCGACGCTTTCCAGCAGCAGCGCGTCGAGCCAGCTCACCGGATGCCCGAGGAAGTGCAGCGCGAGCCACACTTCCGCGGTGCCGACGATCCAGCCGACGAGACTCAATGCGAAGGTCTTCGCGACTTTCGCGCGATCGCGGTACAGCGCGCCGACCGCGTCGTCGATCGCGTCGGCCCGCGTGGCGAGCGACGACCAGTCGCGCGGGCCGAGCAGTTTCGACGCGAGGCGCAGGCCGCGGCCGAACAGCCCGCGCCGCTGCGCCAGATAGAACATCACCGCGAGCGCGCCGAGCACGCCGGTGGCGATCAGCGCGGGCGTACGCAGGTGCGCGACCGATTCGTGCGTCGCATACAGGCTGAACGCGGCGATCCCGATCAGCGCGAACGCCATCTGCGCGAGCGCCTGCATCGTCGTGCCGACGGTCACGGCGGCGGCCGCGTCGGCCATCCGCGTGCCGCGCTGCGCGAGGTGGCGCACCATCAGCACGGGGCCGCCGATCTGCCCGGCGGGCAGCAGGCTGTTCACCGATTCGCCGACCCAGCGCGCGCGCAGCGCGTTGCCGAGTTCGGCGCCCGGCTGCCCGCGGCGGAACATCACGGAGATCGCGAACGCATCGATCACGAGCGGTACGACGTGGAACGCCGCGACGAGCGCGAGGCCCCAGCCGGCCGCGAGGAACGTGGACGCGACCGCGCCGACGCCCTGCCAGGCCAGGAGTGCGATGAAGAGTGCGGTCCCGAGGGACAGCAGGATGAGGCCGGCGCGTGTCATGACCCGGTCGTGCGTCGCGTCGCCAGTTGCTTGAACACCTGGCGGAAACCGAAATACGCGATCGCATCCTTCATGTTCGAGATGAAGCGCTTCCACGGCCGCATGCCCGGGTTCGTCACGTATTCGAACGTGAGCGACACGCGCATTTCGTTCTGGCCGAGCGGCGTGATGCGGTGGCGCAGCTTGTCGCCGTCGAACAGCACGATGCCGCCGTCGGCGATCTGCACGGAGCCCGGTTCGTCGGCGACGTCCGGGTTGCGCGTATGCAGCTCGTAGTCGAGCCGGCACGACGATTCGTCGATCACGCCGATCAGCAGCGTGTAGCGCCGGCCGTCGTAGTACGACGTGTCGTAGTGCCAGCCGATGTGGTCGCCGGGCTTCGTGTAGTAATACAGCGCGTACGCGTGCGGATCGTCGTCCGGCGACAGCATCAGCTTGTCGCCGGTGATCTTCTCGAGGAAGGAGATGAGTGCCTTCGAGCGATACAGCTCGGCGATGTACGGCGCCTGCTCGTCGATCGTATGGCGGCTCACGCTG
The DNA here is from genome assembly GCF_015712225.1 of Burkholderia sp. 9775_39. Taxonomy (NCBI): domain Bacteria; kingdom Pseudomonadati; phylum Pseudomonadota; class Betaproteobacteria; order Burkholderiales; family Burkholderiaceae; genus Burkholderia; species Burkholderia sp. 9775_39. The sequence goes on from NZ_JACCQC010000032.1 coordinate 77,995, forward strand.
CCGCCCTGCTTGTGGCCGGGCAGGTAATTGCGGTTCAGGCCGGCCTGCATCGCGCGGGCGGCGTCCGCCAGCTTCGCGTGCGCGTCGGGCGGCAGGAAGGCGTCGAGGTAGAGGAACGAGCCCTGGCGCGTGTAGTCGCCGCGCAGGCGGTCGAGGTCGAGCTGGCCGATGCAGTCGGCCACGGTGCGATCGGGATCGGCCGCGGCCGCGCGCACGGGCGCGGGGCGTGCCGGGCTCAGCACGGATTCGTCGCGCGTGCTAGAAGTCATTTGGAAGCCTGGATTTCAGAGGGGTTCTGCGGAACAGTGCTGCCGCGGCGCACGATGCGCCACCAGTCGATCACGACCCATGCGGCGAACAGCGGGGCGCCGATCGATGCGGCGAGCAGGAACGGCTCGACGCCGTCGACGAGCGTCACGATCGGCAGCAGGTACAGCACGTCTTCGGTCTCGAAGCCGCCGGCGAAAGCCTGCTTGGTACCGGCCTTGCCGGCGATCGATTCGATCCGCATGCGCAGGAAGAAAATCAGCGCGACGGCCGCGCCGGCCACCGCGCCGAGCAGCACCGGCGACGCGGCCATCTGGCCGCCCTGGGCGACGATGCCGACCCCCATGCTGACGAACAGCGCGACCGTGACGAGTGCATCGGCCGCCAGGTCGTAAAAATGACCGATCTTGCTGGATTTGCCGCTGATGCGCGCGAGCTCGCCATCGGTGTGGTCGACGAAGTTCGACAACACGATCAGGAATGCGCCTGCATTGCTCCAGCCGAAGCCGCCTTGCGCGAGGCACCAGGCGCCGGCGAGGCCGATCAGCAGACGAAGGGTGGTGAGGTGATTCGGGGTGACCGGCGTATTGACGAGCGGTCGGACGAGCGAGCGCGCGAGCCGCGCATCCCAGGTGCGTGGCAGCGGTGGCTCGGGGCGTGTGGCGGTTTTTCTTTGGTCCATCGGCGAAATATATACGGAATTGTAATTTGTTGCTTTTTATTCGATCAATGTCCTGACATGCGGGAGTGTTACGGCGTCTTGCGCGCATCGACCGGTTCAAAAACGCACGTGCGAACGGGGCGGCCGACGGGGGGGCCGGACTCGTCTTCCAGTGTGGTCCGCATCGCGCGACTGTCAAGGCCGGACGGGCCTCGCAGGGCGGCGAGGCGGTGTTTTTCGCGTCGGTCGGCGGGCGGCGCGCAACGCATGCGACCTTGATCTCGGTCAGGCCCGGAAAAGCCGCATCGGGCGACAATCGGCCGCGCCGGGCAGGTATCGGCCATTACCGAGCCACCGGTCGTCAATGTCGACGGAAGTCCGTCGATTGAAGCGCGCGGCGCGGTGATCGGGAGCCCGCGATTCGCGTCGATGCTTTCGCGCACCTTTCGCGTGCATGCGGCGCGGGCGAATCGCCTGTCACAGAACGGTCGTTCGATACCCGGCAAATCCGGCAAGGATCTTTTGCATCCAGCGGACATTTCGCGGCGATGGCCTCTGCGATACTCCGACCGTGCCTGTGGTGCCGGCCGCCCCTGGCGGCCCCAAGGGCTTCATGTCGCTCAGGAGACACCCCCCGCGACGTCAACAGATCAAAGCGTCAGAAACCAGCCATGTCTTCATCACGCATCCTCGCTCCCGCCCTGCGTTCGCTCGTCCGCACCGCCGACGAAGCCGCCGCGCTGATCCGTCCCGGCATGACCGTCGCCATGAGCGGCTTCACCGGGTCGGGCTATCCGAAGGCCGTGCCGGCCGCGCTTGCCGCCCACATCGATGCGGCGCACGCGCGCGGCGAGGACTTCCGGATCAACGTGCTGACGGGCGCGTCGACCGCCCCGGAACTCGACGGCGCGCTCGCCCGCACCGACGGCATCTCGATGCGGCTGCCGTACCAGTCCGACCCGACGTTGCGCGACAAGATCAACGGCGGCGAAGTCGATTACCAGGACGTCCACCTGAGCCACGTCGCGCAATATGCATGGTTCGGGCTGTACGGCGATCTCGACGTCGCGATCGTCGAAGTCGCGGGCATCCGCGAGGACGGCCTGCTGATCCCGTCCGCGTCGATCGGCAACAACAAGACCTGGCTCGAGCGCGCGAAGCACGTGATCCTCGAAGTGAACGCGCGCCAGCCGCTCGGCCTCGACGGGATGCACGACATTTATTACGGCACCGCGCTGCCGCCGCATCGCAAGCCGATTCCGCTGACGAAGAGCGACGACCGGATCGGCGAGCCGTACCTGCGCTGCCCAGCCGACAAGATCGTCGCGATCGTCGAGACCGACGCGCCCGATCGCAGCAATGCATTCACCGCGCCGGATGCGACGTCCAAGCAGATCGCGCTGCAACTGATCGACTTCCTGCGTCACGAAGTGAAGCGCGGCCGCCTGCCGGAAAACCTGCTGCCGCTGCAGTCGGGCGTCGGCAACATCACGAACGCGGTGCTCGCGGAACTCAGCTCGGCCGGTTTCTCGAACCTGACGGCCTACACCGAGGTGATCCAGGACGGCATGCTCGACCTGCTCGACGACGGCACGCTGAGCTTCGCGTCGGCCACCGCGCTGTCGCTGAGCCCGGCCGCCGTGCAGCGTTTCGCCGACGAGATCGCGACGTTCCGCGAGAAGATCGTGCTGCGCCCGCAGGAGATCAGCAACCATCCGGAACTCGTGCGCCGCCTCGGCTGCATCGCGATGAACGGGATGATCGAGGCCGACATCTACGGCAACGTGAACTCGACGCACGTGATGGGCACGAAGATCCAGAACGGCATCGGCGGCTCGGGCGACTTCGCGCGCAACGGCTACCTGTCGTGCTTCATGTCGGCGAGTACCGCGAAGGGCGGGGCGATCTCGCGGATCGTGCCGATGGCGAGCCACGTCGACCATACCGAGCACGATGTCGCGGTCGTCGTCACCGAGCAGGGGCTGGCCGACCTGCGCGGCCTGTCGCCGAAGCAGCGCGCGCGCAAGATCATCGCGACCTGCGCGCACCCCGACTACCGTCCGATGCTCGAGGACTACTTCGAGCGCGCGTCGCGCGACAGCTTCGGCAAGCACACGCCGCATCTGCTCGCCGAGGCGCTGTCGTGGCACGAGCGCTACGTGCGCACCGGGACGATGAAGGCCTGACGCGGCTGCGGACGGGCGCATGCGCGCCCGTCAGTCCATCGCCGCGTGCGCGACGTCGACGCTCGCCGTTTTCTGCGGCGGGCGGATCAGCAGCAACAGCGGAATCATCAGCAGCGTCGCGACGAACATCAGCTTGAAGTCGTTCAGGTACGCGATCATCGTCGCCTGCTGGTTGAGCGTGCGGTCGAGCAGCGCGAGATCGACGCGGCTGCCGGCGATCGCCTGCACGGCCGGGTTGAACGGCGTGACGTGCGTCGCGAGGTCGGCATGCGCGACCTGCGTGTTGCGCGTCATCAGCGTCTGCACGATCGAGATGCCGATACTGCTGCCGATGTTGCGCATCAGGCTGTAGGTGGCCGTGCCGTCCGCGCGCAGTTCGGGCGGCAGCGTCGAGAACGACAGCGCGCTCAGCGGCACGAACACGAGCCCGAGGCCGAAGCCCTGGATCACGCCGGGCCACACGATGTCCGCTTCGGACAGCACGACCGTGTACTGCATCATCTGCCACAGCGCGAGCGCGGAAATCGACAGCCCCGCGAGCAGCAGCATCCGCGCATCCACGTATTTCAGCAGCCTGCCGACGAACAGCATCGCGATCATCGTGCCGGCGCCGCTCGGCGCGGTGACGAGGCCCGTCGTCGCGACCGGGTAGCCCATCAGGTTCTGCAGCATCGGCGGCAGCAGCGCGCGCGTCGCGTACAGCACCGCGCCGACCACGAAGATGAACAGCGTGCCCGTCGCGAAATTCGGGTCGCGCAGCAGTTCCGACTTGAAGAACGACGCCTTGCCGACGGTCGCCGTATGCGCCAGGAAGAACGCGAAGCCGAGCGCCGCGACGAGCGCCTCGATGCGGATCTCGTACGAACCGAACCAGTCGAGCTGTTCGCCGCGGTCCAGCATCGCCTGGAACGCACCGATTGCGAGCGCGAGCGTCGCGAAGCCGAATGCGTCGAATTTCACGTGCGGACGCGGCGCGCGCGCCGGCAGGAAGGTCATCACGCCGGCGAGCGCGAACGCGCCGATCGGCACGTTGATGAAGAACACCCAGCGCCAGTTGTAGCTGTCGGTGAGCCAGCCGCCGAGCGTCGGGCCGAGGATCGGGCCGACCATCACGCCCATTCCCCAGATCGCCATCGCCTGGCCCTGTTTCTCGCGCGGGTTGATGTCGAGCAGGATCGATTGCGACAGCGGCACCAGCGCCGCGCCGAACACGCCCTGCAGCAGCCGCGCGCCGACGATCTGCACGAGCGTCTCCGACAGCCCGCACAGCGCCGACGCCACCGTGAAGCCCGCGATCGACACGATCAGCAGCCGCTTCACACTCAGCCGGTCGGACAGCCAGCCGGTGAGCGGCGTCGCGATCGCCGCGGCGACGATGTAGGAGGTCAGCACCCACGTGATTTCGTCCTGCGACGCGGACAGCGTGCCCTGCATGTGCGGCAGCGCGACGTTCGCGATCGTGCTGTCGAGAGTCTGGATCAGCGTGGCGAGCATGATCGACAGGGTCAGCATCGGCCGGTTCAGGGCGGGCGAGGCGGGGG